>JAAZOI010000060.1 GCA_012797825.1 Eubacteriaceae bacterium
TACGCCGCGTGAGGAGTCATCACTATGTTTTTCTGTTGTGTTAACGGATTATCGCCAATAGGTACGCGTTCGTTTGTTACAACGTCAAGCCCCGCTAACGATATTTTTCCTTCTTTAACAGCTTCTACAAGCGCATCTTCATCAACAACTCCGCCTCTTGCGCAGTTTACGAATATCGGCTTTTTCTCCATTGCATCAAATACAGCTTTGTTAATCATTTTATCGGTAGATTTCATATGAGGCATATGAAGCGAAATTATGTCTGCTCTTTTGCAGATTTCGGGAATATCGACTATTTCAACGCCTAATTCAGCGCCTTTTTCTTTTGTAACGTAAGGGTCATACGCAATTACTTTCATTCCGAAAGCTTGCATGCGTTTTGCTACTGATTTGGAAATTGCTCCGAAACCAAATAAGCCCAAAGTTTGTGTGCAAAGTCTGTGAATGGGGTATCCCGCCGCCATTGAAGCGTACTGCTTGTCTATATGAATTTCGTTGTTGTATTCAATTATTCTTCTTGAAAGGGTAAGTATCAAAGCGCAGGTATGGTCTGCAACTTCGTTTGTGCAGTATTTCGGATTGTTTGATACAGGTATTCCGCGCTCTTTAGCCGCGTCTATATCGGTTGTGTTAAATCCGATTATAGCGCTTGAAATGTATTCAAGATTAGGCATAGCGTCCATAACCTTTGCGGTAACATCCGGAAGCCCTATTATTATAGCGTTTGCGTCGCCGCATTTTTCTATAAGCTCATCTTCCGTTACAGCGTCTGTAAATCTTAAATCGAATTTTTCCGCAAGTATCCTTTCAGCGATGTCTTTCCTGATTAAATTTGTGTCCGTTACGTAAACAATTTTTTTCATTATTTTCCTCCGATGAATAAATTAAATAGTTTAAGTTGATTAAATTTATTAATATATCAGTGTACTAAAATATAATAGTACAAATTTACAAATAAAAAAAGCCCGTTTTTTTAATTCGGGCTGTTTTTTTATATTTATTAAATAGTATTATACTTTCGCCGCTTGCGGTTTTACGCCGTTTACAATAGGCAGTTGGTCGTATTTTCCTTCATAGAACCAAAGCACATGCTTGCATCCAAGTTCCTGTTGTTCTATTCTTGCTTCAATTGAATAAAAAGCCGCGTGAGGAGTCATTATAATATTTTTTTGTTTTGTCAGCGGATTATCTTCAATAGGCACGCGTTCATTTGTTACAACATCGAGCCCTGCCAGTGATACTTTTCCTTCTTTAACAGCTTCAACTAAAGCATCTTCATCAACAACTCCGCCTCTTGCGCAGTTAACGAATATCGGTTTTCTTTCCATCATGTCAAATACGCTCTTGTTAATAATTTTATCTGTGGATTTCATATGAGGAAGATGGAGTGAAATGATATCGGATCTTTTGCAAAGCTCGGGCATATCTACAATTTCAACGCCCGCTAAAATCCCCTGTTCTTTTGTTACATATGGGTCGTACGCTATAATGTTCATTCCAAAGCCCTTCATACGTATTGTCAGAGCTCTTGAAATTGAGCCGAAACCTATTAATCCGAGCGTCTGAGTGCTTAATCTGTGAATAGGATAGCCGCTTGCAAGCGCGTTGTACATTTTTTTAACGTGCACTTCTTCATTATAATCAATTATCCTTCTTGCAAGCGATAGAATAAACGCGGCAGCGTGATCCGCAACTTCGTTTGTGCAGTATTTAGGGTTATTTGATACAGGTATCCCTCTCTGTTTTGCCGCTTCTACATCAACTGTGTTAAAGCCTATTATAGCTCCCGATATGTATTCCAAGTTGGGCATTCCGTCCATTGCCTTTGCTGTAACATCAGGGTCGGTAATGACTATAGCGTTTGCGTCTGCGCATTTTAAAATAAGGTCGTCCTCTGTTACCGCGTCCACAAAACGCAGGTCAAATTTTTCCGCTAGTATACCTTCCGCTATGTCTTTTCTGATGTACTGGGTGTTTGTTACGTAAACAATTTTTTTCATAAATATCCTCCGATTAATAATTTAAAATATATATTTATTATATTTTATTCATTAAAAATAAAGAAAAATTATGAAAATGCGGCCTGTGAATTATAAAATTATGTACTGGTATATGAATATACTGAAAACATTTTCATGAATTATTATAATATACATTTCACAATAAAAAAAGCCCGCATTTTGCCCGGGCTTATTTTTTATAAATTATAAAAGTTTAAGATACGCTCTAATAAACTCTTCAATAAGTTCATCGCGTTCTACTTTGCTTATAAGCGAGCGCGCTCCGTTATGCGAAGTGATGTATGTCGGGTCTCCGCTCATAATATAACCCAAAAGCTGGTTAATAGGATTGTACCCTTTTTCTATTAGCGCTACATTAACTTCTTTTATTATATCCTGGATTGCTTTTTCTCTTTCGGAATTAATTGTAAAACGCACTGTGCTGTTATCCATAACCATATCCTCCCATTTCTTGATTATATTATAGTATATTTTGATAATTAAGTCTATTTTTTCTTGTTATTTTTTCTTATAAATTTCCGACAAAATTTTTAATTATTTCAAGCGCTTTTTCTATATTAGAAATGTCTGCAATACCTGCCTGAGCCATATCCGCTCTTCCGCCTCCGGACCCACCGAGTACTTTTGATGCCTGTTTAATTACGTCTCCGCTGTTAAACCCTTTCTGCACAACGCCTTTTGACGCAGTTATTATCATCATGCTTTTACCGTCTTTACCGGATGCTAAAGCTATAACGCAAGACGGGTATTTGTCTTTTACTTTATCGGATAACGCTCTTAACTCATCAAGCGACATATTATCTACAGCGGAACCTAAGAATTTAATGCCGTTAATGTCTTGTATGCCTGCGTTTAAATCCGCGAATATATCTTTAGACAACGCGTTTTTATATTCCTCTATAGATTTTGTAAGCTCTTTTACATTATCGTGCATATCCAGCACTTTTTCTGCGGCTGAAGAAATGTTAGTTTTTGTTATTTTAGCAATTTCATTTAAAACTTCTTCGTTCTTTTTTGTATACTCATATGCGTACAAGCCCGTTACCGCTTCAATACGTCTTACGCCGGATGCAACCGAGCCTTCAGATAAAATTTTAAACATTCCTATTTTTGAGGTATTGTCAATATGGCATCCGCCGCACAGTTCCATTGAAAAACCGCCCATGTTTACAACTCTCACGATATCTGCATATTTTTCTCCGAAAAGGGCTGTTGCGCCCATTTTTTTAGCTTCGTCGATACTCATGCTTTCTACTGCTACATCAATTCCTTCAAAAATGGTTTCGTTTACTTCTTTTTCTATTTTATCTAGCTGCTGTTTTGTTATTTTCTCAAAATGCACAAAGTCAAAACGCAGCCTGTTCGCCTCAACTAAAGAACCCGCCTGATTTACATGTTCTCCGAGTTCATTTTTTAGTATTCTGTGAAGTATATGCGTTGCGGAATGGTTTCTTTGTATACTCATCCTGCGCGCCTTGTTAACGCTTGCGGTAACTTCCTCGCCTGCGTTAATACGTCCTTTTTTCACCTTTACATAATGAATAAATTTATCGCCGGATTTTTGCACGTCGTATACTTCTACGTTTGCATCATCCGATATAATAACTCCGTCATCGGCAACCTGACCGCCGCTTTCAGCGTAAAACGGAGTTTTTTCTAAAACTATAATACCTTCATTGCCTGCAGCTATATTATCAACGCTTTGTCCTTCATAAATTATCGCCGCGACTTTTGATTTTGCCATTAATACTTCATATCCCACAAACACAGTAGCGGGAAGCGGAGCTATAATTTCAGACAGCTTGTCCGTCCAGCCTTCAATATCTTTAGAGAAATGAGCGTCTCTTGCTCTTTTTTTCTGTTCTTTCATCGCTTTATCATACGAATCTTTTTCAAGAGTCATACCGCATTCGGATAAAATTTCTTCGGTAAGCTCAAGCGGAAAACCGAATGTATCATACATTCTGAAAGCTTCAGAACCTGCAAATACAGTTTTATTTTCTTTTTGAAGTGCATTTATTTCATCTTTCAGTTTAGAAAGCCCGGCATTAATTGTTTCGTTGAACTTTTCTTCTTCGCTTTTAATAACGCGCAGAATATAATCTCTCTTTTCGCTAAGTTCCGTATATTCATCCGATGATTGGTTTATAACTTTTTCTGCGACAAGCGCTAAGAATATATTATCAATA
>JAAZOI010000061.1 GCA_012797825.1 Eubacteriaceae bacterium
CGGAATCGTCGGCTGTGGTGTATGCCAACAGCGTGCTCGGAGCCAGATGCAACCGCAATTCGGGTATAATAGATTTATTCGGTTCCGTTGTCGGGTATGTGCCGTATTTCGGACTGCTTACCGATGAAGGAAGAAAAGCTGAATGGATTATAGAAGTTAAATGCAAAAAGTTGCCTCAAGCTCAGATACTCGGAAGCGCGATAGGCATGATGGTAATGGAAGAAGTGCCGTATATTAAAGGACTTGACAAGCACCTTGGAAATGAGCTTAATGAAAATGTTTGTTCTTATTTAAAGAACTTCGGCGCGGCTACCGCATCCAACGGAGCTGTAGGCCTTTATCATATAGAAGGGCTTACTCCTGAAGCTGTTGAGCAAGGTCAGTCACTTATAAAATCTGATGCAAAAACATATGTAATAGATGACGCGGAGCTCCAGCGCGTATATAAACAATATCCGTGTATATGGAAAGACGCTTCCGCAAAGCCTGTCATGTGTTTTGTGGGATGTCCGCACTTATCTGTTCACGAATTGAAGGATTGGACAGAAAAAATTGAAGACGGAATTAAGAAAAATAATCGCAGTAAAGTTGCGCTTACAACGGTTTTAACCTCAGCGCCTGCTGTAATCGAAGCATTTGAAAAAACAGAATACGCGCAAAGGCTTAAAAATACAGGCGTTATTTTAAGCTATATTTGCCCGCTGATGTTTATGAACAATCCTCAGTGCGGCAAAATGCCTGTAATAACAAACTCCAATAAACTTAGAACTTACACCAGCGCAAAATATCATACCGACGAAGAAGTGCTTGGCATTATTACGGGAGGTGGAAAGCAATGAGAGAATTTAAAGGACGTCCCGTTGTGCCGGGGCAGTGCAAAGCTACGGCACTTGTGTCGCATAAAGGTTTTAACACGCTTGCAAGTTTTCAAAAGAGCCTTATGTTTAACGACAAAACGGCAAAATGCTCCGACCAGAATAACGGCGATCTTTATGAAAAGCCTATGGCTAAAACCGCTCTGTGTATTCCGCAGACAATAGGCTCTACTACCGGGGGGCTTGTGTTATTCTCCGCCGCAGCTATGGGCAGACAGCCTGCTTGCATGCTGTTTTCTCAGCCTATAGATTCGCTTGCCGCTGCCGGATGCATACTTACGGATGTGTGGCTTGACGATGTGAATATGCCTACCGTGGATAATCTGGGAGAAGAATTTTTAGAGTATGTTAAAACGGGAATGAGCATAACGGTAAAAGAAGACGGAACTGTAATAGTTGAATAAAAATAATCCCCCGAGCGGTAAAATGCCTGGGGGATTTTACTTTAATAAGTCCGACCTGCTTAAGTAAACAATACATTATTTAATAAACTAAGCTTGCTAAACGATGTGGATTTTTAAATATATCCCATGCAAAAGAGATATATTTTTTACTCTGCTCGTATCTTAAATAATTTATATCAAGCAAGTCAACGCGCACCCTGTCAAGCGCGTCGCAGTCTTTGAATAATTTAAATAAATTTACTGCTCTTTGAATATCTGATATTGCGTAATCAGAAATGCCTCCTATTGCTTTTGCGTCATTTATGCAATGTCCTTTTATTATAAAATTAAGTATGTCTTTATCATCTTCTCTGTCAGGGACATTAAGGTTAAGATTTAATAGCTTTTTACAGCTTTCCGCGCCGTGGTTATCATCTACGTAATCATTAGTTCTTCCTATATCGTGGTATAAAGAGCAATGACACAGCAAATCAATGTCGCGCTCTGATATATTAAGTTCATCAGTCAGCAATAAAACATAAATAAGCACTCTTTCTATATGCACAAGTCCGTGTATGCCGTCGGGTGAGAAAAACCATTCTCTTTTTAATTGCGATTTATATAAATTAAATTTTTCTATTTGGTTTTTACTTAAATTAACAGTCATTATTATCCTCCGCAATTAGAACGAAGTAATTATAATACATATTTATCTGCAGTGCAAAAACAAACATATGATTTATTTTAATTTTTTAAATTATGTAGTATAATTGAAATAATTCATGAAAATTAAGGCAATATTTAATAATATAATTTTGTCTTGATTTTACACATGTTATAAAGCATTCTGATATTTAAAAAAATGTTGACTATGTATGCTTTATTTAGTATTATATAAACCGCCGGAGGGATGCCCGAGTGGCTAAAGGGGGCGGACTGTAAATCCGTTGGCGGCGCCTACGATGGTTCGAATCCATCTCCCTCCACCATTTGCCTGCGTAGCTCAGTTGGTAGAGCACATCCATGGTAAGGATGGGGTCGCCGGTTCAAGTCCGTTCGCAGGCTCCATTTGATTAGTATTATTATTTATTAAAATATTTTGATAAATGAGGAGAAAATAAAGATGGTGAAAGCAAAGTATAACAGAGAGAAACCGCATGTAAACATAGGAACAATAGGACACGTAGACCACGGCAAGACAACACTTACGGCAGCAATAACAATGGTGCTTAATAAAAGATACGGCACAGGCTCGTACGTATCATTCGA
>JAAZOI010000062.1 GCA_012797825.1 Eubacteriaceae bacterium
AATTCTATATTGTCTTTTTTCTTACTTGATATATCATCGGCTAAAAGCGATTCATCATAAGTGCTTTTTTTGTTTTTCTGTAAATTATTTTGAGTGTCGTCTAATTTTGACGCTGTTTTAGATGATATTACCGGAGGTACAAAGCTTTCCGGCGTGTCTTTCGTGGCTTTAGCAATTTCATCCAGATTAAATTCGCTGGTATATTTAAGCTGGTCTGTATATGCAAGTCTTTCCTGAGGAGTGGCTTTTCTTGCCTGGGGAACAACCATCATTTTCTGAATTATAAAAAATATGCTGATGGCTATAATAATGTCTCCCGCACTTATGGGAAGCCCTGTAACACCTAGCGGAATGCCGATTATTTTGCATAGGCTCATAACATACGGATTTGTTATGGTAAGCTGATTTGTTGCGCCGAAATATGATAAATACAACTGCCCGTTGTCTGTTATTCTCGCCATATCAAGCGCTGATTGAAGTATTGGCATTTTCCCGCCGTTTAAAAACGTTGCGGTGAAATTAAGACCTACGCCTACAACAAGTATATAAGACCATACATTGTGCAAATTAAAGACAACAGTTATCATTATAAGCACATATACGGCAAAGTATATCCAGTATGAATAGTCCAGCACGAACTGTATTTCCATAATTGTTCCGACAATATATCCTGCATATATTAAAAATGCAAGTATAAGCAGATACCATAAACTAAATCTGGAATAACGGATATTTGAAAATCTGCCTTTTCTTATAAATGCAACAATGATTGACAGGATAATAAAAACTACGTACATAGCGACCTCGCAATATTTATATTGTTATTTTGTTTAATTTATAGTTCGGGCTCTATTAAGCCGTAATTTCCGTCTTTTCTTCTATATATGACGTTTACATCCTCCGTTTCGTCATTTAAAAACACGAAAAAGTTATGTCCTACAAGTTCCATTTGAAGGCTGGCTTCTGAAGGCGACATTGGTTTAAGTGCAAAATGCTTTACCTTAACAATTTGCTTTTCTTCTTCACTTTCTGTATCAATAGTCTGATTGCATGCATCATACCTGATACTTTCAGTGCCCTTTAATTGAAGTTTTGCTTTATATTTTTTTAATTGCAAATCTATTTTATCTAAAACTAAATCTATGGCATTGCTGCCGTCTGTTCCTGTTTCTTCGGCTTTAATTAAATTTTTATTAAAATAAATTACTAAATCAAGAGTTACTCCGGCTTTTACCATTTTGAATGTAGCGCTTACTTTTGTTTCTGAATCTAAAAATTTGTCGTATTTTTGAAGTTTGTTTTCAAGGGATGATTTTAATTTTTCACTTGAACGCATATTTTTAAAATAGATATTTACTAACATTTGTCTTCCCCCCTTAATTAAACCTTTTTGGTATTATAACACTTTTACATATATAATAACAATACAAAAATGAAAAACAAATTTTACAAATTTGTTAAAATTGTATTGGTTTAATACGTTTTTGATGCTAAAACGGCAAAAAATACCTTGTTTGCGCCATGTTTTTTAAGAGCATCGCAGCATGCGTTTATAGTTGCTCCCGTAGTCAGCACGTCATCGGTGAGTATAATGTTTTTATTTATGATAACGCTGTCATCAGTAATATCAAAACTTTCTTATAGTTTTTGTTCCCGCTGAGTTTTTTTGAGCCCTATCTGATCAGCGGTAGCTTTAGTTTTTATCAATACGCTGCTGTTTATTCTTATTCCGCTTTCTTCACTTAATGCGGCTGCTATAATTTCCGCTTGGTTATATCCTCTTATCTTCAACCTGTCTTTATGCAAGGGAACAGGCAGTATTATATCGGTTTCAGATAAAATATCGCTTTTACGGCATATGTCGTAATAAAGCAGCGAACCCAGCCTTTGAGCAAGTTCAATATTATTACCGTATTTTATGCTGTATATTATCGGCGCTGTATGTCTGTCATACACAAAAAGGCTTACGCCTTTATCATATGTATATTTATTTTCATAGCATATATTGCAAACATCTCCGCCTTTTATGGCTCTGCCGCATATTTTGCATGTACATTTTTGCCGTGCAAATATTATTTTCGCACAGCTGTCGCATATGACATGTTTATCATCGAGTAATACTCTTCCGCATGACGGACAATACGGGCAGCTGGGATAAAACGCAATTAAAAACTTATTTGAAAGCCTTCTAAATAATGTTTTCATCTCTGATGCGCTCACTTAACGCGGTTTTTCGCTCTACTGAATTATTGTTATTTACCATCATTTGAATTATTCGTCTGCTGCCGACTAAAACAACCGTATCTTTTGCCCTGGTAACAGCCGTATACAGCAAATTGCGGCTTAGAAACTGGCCGTAGCCTTCGCACATTAAAATTATCGCGGCATTAAATTCGCTGCCTTGGCTTTTATGAGTTGTTATTGCATATGAAAGCATGAGCTGGTCTGCGTCTTCGTAAGCGTAATGCACAATTCTTTCCTGCTCAAACAATACAGTAATCAATTTAGTCTCGGCATTAATGCTCTGTATAACTCCAATGTCTCCGTTAAAAACACCCATTCCCGTCTGCGTCGTTAAAATATTTGTCCATATTGCGGTATAATTATTTTTTATCTGCATTACTTTGTCGCCCTGCCTTAACGTGTAACTTAAAACATTTTTTTCGGCTTTATCTTTACTCGGCGGGTTTAACGCCTGTTGTAGCTGCTTATTAAGATTCTCAACTCCTGTGGTCCCTCTTTTAACATGGCTTATAACCTGAATGTCATAAATCGGATCGTAATGTTTATACACGGTAAGTCTGTTTGTGCAAAGCTCAAGCACTTTTTGCACAGCCCTATCCGGAGTCGGAGCGTCTATGAAGAAAAAATCATCGCTTTTATTATCTATTATAGGCATTGAGCCCATATTAATATTATGCGCATTATAGACTATCATGCTGCGTTCCGATTGCCGGAAAATTTTATCGAGTTTTGAGGTGCTTGCGATATCGCTTGAGATAATATCTTTTAAAATATTTCCGGGCGCAACCGAAGGCAGCTGGTCGGCATCACCCACAAGTATAAGCTGCATTTTATCATTCATAGCTTTAAGTAGATAATATAAAAGCTTAATATCAATCATTGAAGCTTCGTCTACTATTATGCAGTCGCCTTCAAGCGGATTATCCTGATTTTTTGAAAAAATCATTTTATCTTCGGAAGAAAATGTATATTCAAGCAGTCGGTGGATTGTTTTAGCTTCAATGCCGCATGAGCTTGATAGTCTTTTAGACGCTCTGCCCGTAGGAGCGCAAAGGAGAGTTTTTTTGCCTAATTTTTCAAAAATATAAAGTATGCAGTTTATTATTGTCGTTTTGCCTGTTCCGGGCCCGCCCGTTATTACAGACAGACCGCTTCCTATGCTTGCATGAACAGCTTTACTCTGACTTTGATGGAATTGAATATTATAAAGTGATTCATATTCTTTTATTAAATTACCTATCAAGTTTTTTTCAACAAAATGCGAGTTATTTTTGTAAATATTAAATAATAACTTTGCCGATTCTTTCTCGGCAATATATAAATCCGGTAAATAATAAACATTTTCATCGTTAATTTGGCAAAGTATTATCTTGCCTGTTTTGCATAAAAACTTAAGCGCGTCCGCAACAACGTCTGCATCAACATTTAACATACTGCTTGCGGCTGAAATTAAGTCGTCTTGAGTGCTGTACATATCGCCTCTCTGGCTTATGGTTGACAGTATATAATTAACTCCCGCGCGCACCCGAAATGAAGAATTTTCTTCAATACCCAAAGCAAGAGCTATTTTATCTGCCGTTTTAAAGCCTATGCCGTCAATGTCTTCAATAAGTCGATACGGATTCTGGCTTACGACAGCTATTGCAGAGCCCTGATATCTTCTGTATATTTTTAAAGCAAAAGAAGTGCTTATGCCATAATTTTGCATGAACATAATCACTTCTCGCATTTGTTCCTGGTCTATAAATGTCTGCGCTATTTTCTGCGCGGTTTTTTCACCTATTTTAGGCACTTTAGTAAGTTGCTCGGGGTGACTTTTAATAATGTCAAGAACATTTGTGCCGAAATAATTTACTAAATTCTCTGCGTTTGCAGGGCCTATTCCTTTAAACAAACCTGACGATAGATATTTTTTTAACGCTTCCGTGTTTGCCGGAATATTAATTTTATATTTTAAAGCGTTAAACTGTCTTCCGTATATTTTGTGTTCAGTAAAATTTCCGTAAACAGTAATGTTTTCTCCTTCGGTAATCTGAGGGAAAACTCCTGTTACCACTTCCATTAAGCCGTCTTTATTTAAATCAAATACCGTATAGTTGTTGTATTCGTTAAAGTATACTATCTGCTCTACGATTCCGCTTATTTCGTCCATTGCTTTTCCTTAATATAAAGTAAAAATATACTATTATATTAACATATGTTATGAGCCACCGCAATAAAGCATATTTTATTATCGTTTAAGAAAACTAAAAGCTATTGCGTCGGTTATGACATTTGCCATATCCACTACTAATGAAAGTCGTATGTCTGACAGAGGATTAATGTATTTGGTGTTTACAATACCGGTAATGTTTAAATCACCTATTGGAGGAAGAACGTTGCCCGCGCCTATGCCCGGGTGCAGACACCCTCGTTCAAAAGATATAAGGCCAACGCGTTTTAGGCTTGCGCTTAAGGCTGCGTCTACCGCGAGAATTTTATATTCGGGATAAGAAGACCTTATTTGAGAAAGTTTATCATTGAAATTAACGGCGTGCACGGGGTTTTTAAGAGTGCCCAAGACTGGAACGGGGATGTTATATTCTAAAAGCCTGCTGCCTATTAACGGTCCTAAACAATCCCCTATGCATAAATCTGTTCCAATGCACAAAACAATGAATTTTTTATGTAAATATGATTTCATATGTTTTGATAGGATATCAGCTGCGCCTATATCGTGAGTGTTTACGGTTATAATATTTTGAGAAGGCACAATATCGGGTTTGCTTACTATTTTTGGCTGAAATGTTTTAAATACGGGCAGAACAGCGGAAATTGCCGTAAAAACTTTCTTTTGCATAAAAAATACCTCTTAATGTATTTAAGAGATATTTTAATATTACTATATTAGCAGTATTTGTAAAAACACGGAGATGATTAAAAATATCGTAAAAATCAGTCAAACCACAAGTTAAAGTTTTCTTTATTTTGCATGGCGTTTAAAATGCGTTCTTCGCATTTGGGGATCTGTTTTTTCATATTAAGTATCATTTGTTTCACTTCCTCGCGTTTGCTCTCTCCGTCCGCAGGGCAGTTTTTATGAATTACGGGAAGGGCGAGTTTATTTGATTGATATACTATTTCTCTTTCCCAAATATAAATCATCGGTCTTATAAGAGTTACCTGTTTTCTGTCAAGATACGTCACCGGTTTAAAAGTATTCATTCTGCCTTCATAGAGCATTGATAAAAACAGCGTCTCGATTGCATCATCGGCATGGTGACCGAACGCGAGCTTGTTTATGCCAAGTCCTATCATCGCGTCATGCAATGCGCCTTTTTTCATTTTGGAGCATAAAGAGCACGGATTTTTTTGTTTGCGTTCTTCAAAAACGACTTGAGCAATATCTGTTTTAACTATATGAAAAGGCACTTCCAAGTCATCACACATTCTTTGTATTTTGCAGTAATCAGTGCCTTCAAATCCCAAGTCAACGCTTATTGCCTGTAAGGTATATTTTACAGGGTAAAATCTTCTCAGTAAATTTAAGGCATACAAAAGCATAAGGCTGTCTTTTCCGCCTGACACGCCCACGGCTATTACATCATTTTCTTCTATCATGGAATATTCCTGCATAGCGCGCCTCATGCAGGAAAGTATTTTTTTCATAATTTCCGCTCCTATTTAAACAGTAGGAAATATTATATCATAAATAATAAAAAAAGCAGGCAAAGCCTGCGGGGTAATTAAGGAAAATAGTTATTTATTAATACTTTTATAAATTAAGCAAGGGGGCTTCGATACCTTCTCTTTCATAGAATTTAAGACCGATAACTTTTTTTAGAATATCTTTTTCAATATCGTGATCAGGAAAAATCCAGCACATTTCTTCATGAGCTACACTACTTAAAAAACATTTGCCTTTTGAAAAGAAACATAAATCTTCGGGTAATTCAGGATATTTCCAGCTATAAAGACTACTTGCAGCTAAGCATCCTCTAGAAAATTCATTAAATTGCACAACATAAATTTCTTTATAATAATCTCCCCAGTTACCAAAATAATCTTTATCATTGTATACTTTAATAATATATGGTTTTAAGAAATCCAATCTCCAATTAATGCGTTTTTTATATTCTATAAAGTCATTGCTCCTAAAACCAGCGGGGGAATTTGTTTCAAAATCAGGAATAACAAATGTAAATGTATCACATCTGAGCATCATATAAGATAAAAGGTTATCATATTTATAATCTTTAATATCATTTTTTATAATCAGCATAGTTCCACCTTTAACTATATTTAAGTTATTTGAATGTATTTAATAAGCTATATAATTAAAATTATAACATAATTTAATAATCAATTTCAATTGAATAAACTTTATATTGACAGCGCATAAAACACTCAATATAATAAACAATAGTTTAATAGACAAATAAACCTTATAAAGAGCAGACGAGGGACGAGCCTGTTGACTCTGCGGCAACCTGCACGGCAAGGTGCCAAAACTCACAGCTTTAGCTGAATGATGAGGGTATATAAACTTTTTAAAGCCTCCATGTTCAGGGGTTTATTTTTTTGAAAGGAGTTTATATGAGAAAATTATTTACATCAGAATCCGTCACGGAAGGACACCCCGATAAAGTATGCGACCAGATTTCCGACGCGGTGCTTGACAGCATTTTAGCTCTTGACCCTATGGCGCGCGTGGCGTGCGAGGTCGTAGTAAACACAGGGCTGGTTTTAGTCGTAGGGGAAATAACGACAGAATGCTATGTGGATATAGCTAAAATAGCCAGAAAAACAATAAAAGAAATAGGGTACGACAGAGCGAAATACGGATTTGATGCCGAAACGTGCGGCGTTATGGTAAGCATAAACGAGCAGTCGGGCGATATTGCTATGGGAGTTGATAAATCTCTTGAAAGCAGAGACGGGCAGACTGATAAATATGAAGAAACAGGCGCAGGC
>JAAZOI010000063.1 GCA_012797825.1 Eubacteriaceae bacterium
GATAAATGCTGCTATCGTCAACAACTTCGGGATCACCAATATCCGCTCCAGTGTAATTGCCTATAGTCGGACGCGTAATTCCGAGTATTTTTACTTTTTCTCCGTGCGAAGCGTCTTTTTCAAATTTGTAATCGCACAAACTGCCAAGCACGCAAAACTTCGCGTTTTCACTCTGTATATGTTTAGACCAGAATGTCTGTTTAAAATTGTTATATGCCATATATTTTTTCTCCTTTAACTTTTATTCCATTTAGGCATTGAACGCCTTATTCTGTCCATTACCTTGGGGTTGTCGTAAGCGCTTTTGGGGAGTCTGTCCACCTCGTCGGGCGAATAATAATCCTTTTCCGCAGCTGAAGAGCTTTTAACTCCTCCCATGGAAGCCGGTTTTTCTTTTTTGCCCAGACTCTGCATTTGCAGGCAGGCGGCGTACGCCGCGACGGGTTCTACTTTTCCCGTCTGCATCAGCGCGACAAAATCGTCGCCGAGGTCGAACACGCTGTCTGCCTTAACTTCGGGGAAAGCCAGTTTTATCTCATCCAAATCGCTTTTGAATATGCCTTCGCGTATCACATCTTCCGCTCTTTCGCGGGCGTCTAGCGCCCACTGCATTTTCGGGTGCGACTCAATTAGCTGCTCAAGATAATCCATACGCTCGTTTTCATACGAGGCGTACTGATCGTCTTTATATGACTGCGACTGGCTTATAAGCAAAGAGTTCATTTCCTCGGGGGAAATATCCTCATTTCCCATTATATTTTTAAGCGTATCAAACATCGTATTATGGTGTTTGTACTGCTCGGAAAGTTCAGCCTTTATTTTTTCGCGTTCCTTATTAAGCCGTTCCGAAAATGTTTTCTGCACTTCTTTGGAGTCAAACCCTCCTGAATTTTTAGTAGTTTGGGAGTTTGCCTCCGTTGCGGAAGATGATGATGTGCTATCTGTCATGCCTGTATTGTCCATAGCGCCGGCGAGCGCGCCTGTATTGTCAGCCGAGAATGTGTTTTCCATTGTGTTTCCTTTCTATTTCGTGGGCGAAGCTCGGTTAGATTCCGTTTGTCAGCCCGAAAATTTTAATAAATAAAAATAAGCCCGAGGGCTTACTTGCAATAAAAAAAGACGCGTAAAACGTCTTGGTAATTAAGAGGAAATATCTATGTTCATTTTAAATAACTGCTATTTATAATTAGCATTTTATATCTAACGAAGAGTATATAATATATATTTTAATGTATATATATAACTAAAATGTATTTATACTATATATTGTACTTTAATGAAAATTATTTATCTTGACAACATCTACTAATAGTATTAAAATTTATATAGCACTCAAGTGAACAGAGTGCTAATAACGAAGAAAGGAAGGCATATAGCCTATGGCATTAAAACCAGGGAATAAAGCCCCTGCTTCAGGGCAGTACGGTGTTGTCGGACCTCGCGGCGGTAAAATTAATAAAGAAGTTACCGTTGTAAAAGGCGAGCCAATGCCACCTACCCAAAAGCCAAGGCAGACTTATGTTATGAATGATCCATCAAACAATAAGTCTGGCAAAACAAAAAACTAAATACTCTACCAACTGAGCCACTGTTAAAAGTGGCTTAGTCCTTTAATAACATTAAAATAAAGACTTTTTAAGTTGTTTCTTTTTGTTTTTCTTTATTATCAACATCAATTGTTTTTTTTCTAAATCTCTTATCAATGTTTATTAATCCATTTAATACAATTGGAATAATTAATACAGTGGCAACCATTTGGTATGTACTTATAATAATATCGCTAATATTAAATTTTAATAAATAGTAGTGAGTAATAATTAATGATATTATTAATGTCCATTTTAACCATTGATAAGCTAACTCACTATTTCTTTTATGTTTAATTAAATCAATTAGATTATTAAAAATTTGTAAAACTATTATGTATGTATATTTTATAATTAAAAGCGTAAACATCATTACGAATTTAATAATATTTAATATGCTATAAATTATTGATTCAATTAAAAATGGA
>JAAZOI010000064.1 GCA_012797825.1 Eubacteriaceae bacterium
AGTAAAGTCCAAAAAATCTGCATCGGAGTTAAAAATCCCGCCTCAGGCAGGTAAAGTGGCAATAGTTGACACTACAGGCATATCACTTAAATTATTCGGAAAAAATATCCCAAATACCGCAATGCTCGGTGCTTTTGCGAAAGTTACCGGACTTGTTGACTGGGAAACTTTACTTGCAGAAATAACTTCTGAATTCGGTGAAAAAAATAAAGAAGCGGCAATAGCGGGCTATTACGAAGTCGCAGTTGCTGATGCAAAAAAATAAGGAGGGCAAAAATGAGTAAAAAAGTACATATTTCCCCGCTTGCAAACGAGGGCATGTATATATTGGATACCGCAAGCTGGCGAACGGAAAGACCGGTAATAAATAAAGAAAAATGCATAGAATGCGGTTTATGCTTAACATACTGCCCCGTAAACGCAATTATTTTTGATGAAGATAAATATAAAATAACATACAATTACTGCAAAGGCTGCGGAATCTGCGCAGTCGAATGTCCTAAAAAAGCTATTGATATGACACCGGAAGGAGGCGAAAAATAATGAAAATAAAAGCTATGACAGGCAACACGACGGCTGCTATCGCGGCTTCGCTTTGCAGACCGGATTTAATTGCCGCATACCCTATTACTCCGCAGTCATCAGTTGCGGAATATCTTTCAGAGCTTATCCACAGCGGCGCTCTTGCCTCCAATTACGTAACCACGGAATCCGAACATTCTGTTATGAGCGTAATTCAGGGCGCTGCCTGCGCGGGCGGACGCACATTTACCGCAACGAGCGGACAAGGGCTGGCGCTTATGTATGAACCGTATTTTCAGATGTCAACAATGCGCCTTCCTATGGTTATGGCGATAGTAACAAGAGAAATGATTTCCCCGTGTACTGTATGGTCAGGCCAGCAGGATTCCATGTCAGTAAGAGACGCAGGCTGGATGCAGGTGTATGTTGAAAATAATCAGGAAATCATGGATATGATAATTCAGGGATACATGATTACAGAACATGAAGATGTTTTGATACCAATAAACGTATGTTATGACGGATTTTACCTCTCACATTTAGTTGAAGGCGTGGATGTTCCCTCTCAGAAAGAAGTGGACGCGTTTTTACCTGCAGTTCATTTCAACCACGCAATACTGGACCCGGATAATCCTATGGCTGTAGACTCGCTTACCAGCGGCGAAGTACTTACAAGATACAGAAGAGGTCATCTCGAAGCCATGACAAAAGCGCTTGATGTAATTGATGAAGTCGATAAAAAATTCGCTAAAGCTTTCGGCCGTTCTTACGGCGGGGCGATAGAAGAATATAAAACAGAAGATGCCGATATTGTACTCATTTCAATAGGCGGTATGACAGGCACAGCAAGAGATGCCGTTGATATGGCAAGAGAGCAAGGAATAAAAGTCGGTCTCATCAAACTTCGTTTTGTGCGTCCTTTCCCTGTAGAACGTATCGCAAAAGCGCTAAAAGGCAAAAAAGCGTTTGCGGTAGTAGACAGAAGCGTAAGCTTCGGCTGGAACGCAGGTCCTATGTATACGGAAGTAAGAGCAGCGCTTCTTGGCGGAAATGATAAATATTCGCATTTTTCAGCAATAGGCGGCCTGGGCGGAGCCGATATTTCGCTTAAACATATGACTTCAGTTATAGAAAAGTTGGAATCAGTAAAATCTAAGCCCGGTCAGCACGAAACGCTGTGGCTTATGAAAGAATTTTAAGGGAGGAGATAATATGAATTACATAGAAAAACTCAGAACATCAGAAGATATGGTTACACCCGGCATGTCTGCGTGTCAGGGATGCTGCGGTGAACTTGTCCTTAGAAGAATTCTGCAAATAGCAGGCAAAAACACTATAGTGTGCGTTCCTCCCGGATGCATGTCCGGAGCAGGCGTTGTAGGCTGGGACTATCAGACAGGCATGAAAATACCTGTGCATATACCGCTTCTTACAAACACGGCATCGTTTTTATCCGGCGTATCTCAAATGTATCAGCGAAAAGGCAGAGGCGACGTTAATATGATAGCCGTAGCGGGAGACGGAGCAACTGCCGACGGCGGATTCCAGTCGCTTTCAGGCGCTGCGGAACGCAACGAAAAAATGCTTTACGTATGCTATGACAACGAAGGATACATGAATACCGGTTTCCAGAGAAGCTCCACAACCACAAAAGGCTCAAGAACTTCTACAACGCCTATAGGCGAAGCCATAAACGGAAAACAGCAGCCTTCAAAATACGTATCTTTGATTATGTCCATGCACGCGCTTCAGTATTGCGCAACAGCTTCTCCTTCTCATATGCAGGATATGGTCGCGAAAATAGAGCGCGGTCTTTCTGAAAGCAAAAAAGGCTTTGCTTTTATCCATGTGCTTGCGCCGTGTCCCACAGGATGGTCATTCGAGCCTGATCAGTCTATACAGATTGCTAAAAAAGCGGTCGCATCAAACATGTTCCCTCTCTGGGAAAAATACAACGGCAATTACTACATAACAGTAGAAAATAAAAAACCCATACCCGTAAAAGAATTCCTCCAAAGTATGGGCAAGTTTAAAAGCCTTACGGATGCTGATATCGCGCAGATACAGCAAGAAGCAGATACAAAATATGAAACGCTGAAAAAATTAGCGTCAGAATAAACTAAAGCCGGTTAGTATTAACCGGCTTTTTATATTAGATTTATGACAGATTAATGCCGCTTGGTACATTGCTGCCAGCGTGCATATTCATCTTCGCTCTTTCAAGCATTAACTTTATCCTGTTTATCTGGTTTGCTTCGCTTGCTCCGGGGTCGTAATCCACAGCTACTATATTAGTCTGCGGATAGCGCTCTTTAATGGATTTTATCATTCCTTTTCCAGTAATATGGTTGGGAAGGCACGCAAAAGGCTGCATGCAGATAATATTATGCGCGCCTTTTTCTATTAAATCCACCATCTCGGCGGTAAGCAGCCAGCCTTCTCCCGTATGGTTGCACAGCGATAAAATAGGCTCAACGTCGGCAGCCATCTCATATATTGTCTTGGGCGGTGAAAACCTTCTGCTTTGCTTAAGCGTATATCTGACATCATTGCGGTAACTTTCCGCGTATTTTATAAAAATATTGCCTGCAATCCTTTGCGGAATTGAATGATTTAAGTTTATCCTGTTTATGTCAAACCCGTGCGCGCTGTATAAAAAAAATTCCATAAGTCCCGGCACAACCATTTCAGCGCCCGATTTTTCTATAAAATCCGTCATATCGTTATTTGCTGCGGGATGGTATTTTACGAGTATTTCCCCTACCAGACCGACTTTGGGTTTATTGGTATTAAATACTTCTATGTTTTCAAATTCACTTACTATCTTTTTTAAATTACGTCTGAATTCCGACCTGTTTGCGCTGCGCACATTTTTTTTGCAAAGCCTCATGCATTTTTCATACGCCTCGTTTGCCGAGCCGGGAATAATTTCATAAGGACGCACGTGCAATAAAAGCGCCATCAGCAAATCGCCGTATACCATTGCCATAATCGCTTTGTTAACTAAAGATAACGTCAGTTTAAATCCGGGATTTTATTCAAGTCCGCCCGCGCCGGTATTTGCCGATATTATAGGAATATTTTCGAACCCGGTGTCTTTTAAAGCTTTTCGCAAAAGCGGCAGATAATTGCTCGCCCTGCACGGTCCTCCGGTCTGGCTCATTATAAGAGCGGTTTTGTCGGTATCGTATTTTCCTGATTTCAAAGCCCGTATTATCTGGCCTATTATAATTATCGAGGGATAGCACGAATCATTGTTCACATATTTCAGCCCTTCTGCTATATCCTCTTTTGTGACTTTTTTCAATACCTTAAAATTATAGCCCTCGCTTCGTGCGGCTTGTTCTGCAAGCTCAAAATGTATTGGCGCCATCTGCGGAGCAAGTATTGTGTAATTTCTCATATCTTTAGTAAATATTGCTCTTGAAGATGTTTCTGAAGGCGACTTATTTATATTTGTTTTTTTGTTCTTATCACGCTCCTCCATTGCCGCTTTTAACGAGCGCATCCTTATTCTCACGGCACCTAGGTTGCTTACTTCATCAATTTTTATTAAAGTATATATTTTATCTTTTTTTGCAAGTATCTCGCTTGCCTGTTCGGAGGCTATTGAGTCGGGCCCGCACCCGAATGAATTAAGCTGCACAAGCTCAATATTGTCATGCTTTGACACATAATCGGCGGCTTCGTATAATCTGGAATGATACATCCATTGGTCAAGAACTTTTAAAGGTCTTTCTACATGCCCCAAATGCGCAATACAGTCTTCTGTGAGCACGGCAAGACCCAGCGATGTTATAAGGGAAGGTATTGCGTGATTTACCTCATTATCTAAATGGTATGGCCTGCCTGATAACACTATTGCCTTGCCGCCAGTCTTTTCAAGCCAGGAAATAGCATCTTCGCCTTTGCGTTTTATATCTTTTTTAAAATTTATATCCTCTTCCCATGCGATATTAACAGCATTTTGAACTTCGGAAAGCTTTAAATTAAATTCTTTAAATTCTTCATAAAGACTTTTTGCGAGAGCCTTTTTATTGTTATAAGGCACATACGGATTATGAAATTTTATTCCTTTTTCATGCACTATATCCATATTGCCTTTTATCACTTCAGGGTATCCTATAACTATCGGACAGTTAAAGCAATTGTCTGACTGTTCTATTTCCGCTCTTTCCTTGAAAATGCACGGATAAAATATATGTTTAATCCCTTTATTTATAAGTGCCGCTATATGCCCGTGCGCCAGTTTAGCGGGATAGCAAACAGTGTCGGATGACACCGTATCCATTCCCAGCTCGTATATTTTCCTGTTTGATATCGACGAAAGCTCAACCCTAAAATTAAGCTGAGTAAAAAATGTATGCCAGAACGGATAATTTTCATACATGTTTAAAACGCGTGGTATACCCATTACTCCCCTTTTCGCCTCGATTAATTCAAGCGGTTTATAGGAAAAAATTCTGTTTGTTTTGTATTCGAAAATATTCGGAACATTTTTGTAAGTCTCTATCCCCGCGCCTTTTTCGCATTTGTTCCCGGTAATAAACTTATCATTGCCGTTAAAAATATTTATTGTCAGCAGGCAATTGTTTGTACAGCCTTTGCAACGCGTTATTTTTGTCTCATAAGTGAAGTCCTTCAGCTGCGCCGGACTGATAAGTGCGGATTTCGCATCTTTTTTATAAGATTCTTTCGCTATAATAGCCGCTCCGAACGCCCCCATAAGCCCCGCAATATCGGGTCTTACAACTTCTTTTCCCGTTATTTTTTCAAAGCTTCGCAGAACTGCGTTATTTAAAAACGTTCCTCCTTGTACAATTATCTTGCTGCCAATCTGATCGGAATCTTTTATTTTAATTACTTTATAAAGCGCGTTTTTTATAACTGAATAACAAAGCCCCGCCGATATGTCGCCAACGCTTATTCCTTCTTTTTGAGCTTGTTTTACTTTTGAGTTCATAAACACAGTGCATCTAGTGCCTAAATCGGCAGGATTAGATGCTTTTATGCCTTGACTTGCGAATTCTTCTACATTAAGCCCGAGTGATTTTGCGAATGTCTCTATAAATGACCCGCACCCTGAGGAGCACGCTTCATTTAATATTACATTATCAATAATGCCGTTGCGAACCTTAATGCATTTCATATCTTGTCCGCCGATATCGAGTATTAATTCTACTCCCGGCAGAAAATGTTCTGCCGCCTTATAATGCGCTACCGTTTCAACTTCACCTATGTCGCATCCGTATGCCGCTTTTATCAGACTCTCACCGTAACCCGTAACAGCGGAATACGATATTTTCGCACCTTGCGGCATACATCTGTAAACTTCAGAGAGCATTTTCCTCGCAGTATTTAAAGGACTTCCTTCGTTTCCTGTGTAATATGAAAACAAAACGCTGTATTGCTCGTCAATTAAAACCGCTTTACTTGTTGTAGAACCTATATCAAGCCCCAAAAAGCATCTGCCGTTAATACCGGAAAGATTTTTTCTGCATACCCTATGTTCATTATGCCTTTTAATAAACTCTTCATATTCCATTTCATTGTCAAACAAAGGCTCTAAATGCTCTATATTATCCTGATTTTTATCGCGTGATTTAAGCAGATTTAATATTTCTGGCAATGTTATAAATTCTTTATTGTTTTTAGAATTTATCGCCGCTCCAATAGCTACATATACCTCGGCGTTATCAGGAACTATCATTTCATCATCGTTAAGATTCAGCGTTTCTTTAAATCTTGCTCTTAATTCGGGCAGAAAATGCAGCGGTCCTCCTAAGAAACCTACTCTTCCTTTTATTTTCCTTCCGCATGCAAGACCGCCTATTGTCTGGTTTACGACTGATTGAAAAATAGAAGCGGCAATGTCTTCACGCCTGGCTCCCTCGTTTAAAAGCGGCTGAA
>JAAZOI010000065.1 GCA_012797825.1 Eubacteriaceae bacterium
ATAAACCTTCGGATGTACGTATTCAGTTGAGAACTAGTTTTGATTTTGTTATGGCTGGTGCTTGGGATTTGGCGGAAGGTTTAGCAAATTCTATTACTTTTGTTATTGAGTATGCTATTTTTACTTTTTTTATTTATGAAGAATCTATGCAAATTATTAATCGGGAAATAATGAATAAGATCGCTGATAATAAACCAATTGATATTAGATTACAATTGAGAACTAGTTTTGATTTTGTGATGAATAGTTTTAGTAGGGATTTTAATAATTATGGTATTCTGGCCTTGTATGCTTGTAATGCGTATAGTAGTTATTTATTTGCTTCAATGATGACAAAAGAAGCGGCTTTGCTTTTCGTTGGTGATGATAGAATAAGTTACAGTTTCAGGAGAACAGGGCTTTTTTAGAAAAAAAGACTAGTTCAGTATAGAGTAACTTATACTTTTTTTATAAGATAATAGGGGAAGATGAAGGAAATTAATTTTAAACCTAATTAAAATTAATAGAATAGTGATATACTTATTCTATGAAAAGCTGCTTTTACTTATTTTAGATGTTAAAGTATAACTACAAACCAATGAAACACAGATTTGAGAAAAAAATATACCAAACAACAAATAAGTTATAAATAATTTACAGCAAAATAAAATTAATAAAAGTGGAGGACAAAAAACATGGCTTTTAACCCCCTTACCGCCGCTGGCGGTGCTTTATACTTAGCAGTCTATGCAATGGAAGCAATAGGTTTCACAGAATTTATATATGAAGAAGCAACGCAACAAGGACTTAGAGTATTAAGGCAGATGAAGAAAAAAAAACTCAACCAACACCTGGTTTATATGGGAAAAAAATTCCGAGAAAATGTTATAACACCGGCCTGGTTATTCCATGTGAATTATGGAGGTTTAAATCCTTACACGAACGAAGGTTTTGAAGCTTTTTATACAAAAGCCTGGAAAGAATTTGATAATATAATCTACCTTGGAGATTAAAAAAACCAATAGAGAAATGGTAAGTTTAAAAGAATTGTGTACAAATTAAACGCGGGTATTCCCACAGAGAACCGGGAAATTATTTACGCTGCAATAAAAGCAGCAAATTAAAATTAAACGCAGCAAAAAAATAGGAGGAAAAATCATGACACTACACACAATAAGAGGTTCTACAGGAATTATTAAACAGTTATACGTATTCCACGCAAACATAGTAACCAGCGTAGACATGGGGATTTTCATGGCAGTAACCAGCGGAGCAAACATTATAGCACACAGATTAAACGAACTAAAAAAAGACGCAGTAAACAAAACAAGAGCCCTCTATTACGGAACACTAATCACAGGTGGAAAAACCGGAGTAGTACAATGGATATGGCTATACGACGCCTGGGCACACCACCTCGACTTTCACAGCGGTATCTACAACGCAATACTACCACCAGTACCAGAAGACCAAGAAAAAGAAATAGAATGCATATGGGAAACCTAACACAATCTAAACACACAAAACAACAAAAGAAAGAATAACAATACTCTATTTTAAAAAAAAAGACCAGAACATCCAAAACACAACATC
>JAAZOI010000066.1 GCA_012797825.1 Eubacteriaceae bacterium
AGCACAAATTATATGCGGGGGAAAATATGAAAAAAGTTATTATATGCGGAATATGCACATCAGACTTGCCGAGGCTTTCATCTAAAGAAAGCGAAGAAATGATGAGAAAAATTAAAGACGGGGATAACGCGGCGCGCAAGCGGTTTATTCAGTGCAACTTAAGGCTCGTGCTTTCCGTGCTGCAAAGATTTGATTTAAGATGCGAGAGTAGCGATGATTTATTTCAAGTCGGATGCATAGGCATGATAAAAGCCATAGATAATTTTGATTTAAAACATAATGTAAAATTCTCGACATACGCAGTACCTGTGATAATAGGGGAAATAAGGCGTTATCTGCGTGATAACAACTCAATACGCGTAAGCCGCTCGCTTAAAGATATTGCTTATAAAGCCCTGCGAGCCAAAGAAGAATTAAGCGCAGCAAATAACAGAGAACCAACTATCTTGGAAATCGCGAACCATATAGACGTTTTAGAGGAAGACGTGGTAATAGCATTGGAAGCGATACAAATGCCCGTATCGTTTTATGAGCCTGTATATCAAGACAGCGGAGACAGCATTTATCTTTTAGAGCAGATAAAAGACAATAAAAACGACGATAAAAAATGGGTGGAATACATTGATTTGGAAGAAGCGATGAAGAAACTCACTAAAAAAGAGAAAAGCATCATTGATATGAGGTTCTATCAGGGCAAAACGCAAAGTGAGGTTGCTGAAGATATAGGCATATCGCAGGCGCAGGTGAGCAGGCTTGAGAAAAACGCGCTTAACAGAATTAAAAGCCAGATTTAGTTATTTTGTTTAAGGTTTTGCATATAATAATATGACAGTTGAATTTGGCAGGTGATGAAATATGTATTTGAAAAAATATTTTAGGCTGGTTAAGAATACTTTACTGCAAGTGCTTATAAAATTTGAGAATATGGAATATACCGATAATTAAATATATAAACAAAGAGGCGGATTAATATCCGCCTTTTTTATATTTTCAGTTATATTTTGCAAGAGACTTTCTTGCTATATTAGCGGCTTCCTGCGCGTTTTTAGCATAATATGTCGCTTTTATTTTCTTTGAATAATCCTCGTCAAGCACAGCGCCGCCTACCATTACCTCGCCGTTATATCCATTAGTATAAAGTTCGGATATAGTTTGTTCCATGCTTTTAAGCGTTGTGGTCATAAGCGCGGAAAGCCCTACAAGCTTCGCTCCGGTACTGAGAGCGGTTGAGACAATTAAGTCAATGTCCGTGTCATAGCCTAAATCTATAACATCAAAACCGTAATTTTGCAGAACGACTTTTACTATATTTTTTCCTATGTCGTGAACGTCGCCTTTAACGGTCGCCAGAATAATCCGCTTATTGCTGTCGATCTCTGAACCGCTTTTATCAATATTCTTATTCAGATAATCAAAAGCGGCTTTAGCAGCTTCGGAAGAGGATATTAATTGAGGAAGGAATATTTTTCCGGTCTCATACATAAGCCCTACTTTGTCAAGTACCGGTATTAAATATTCGTCAATTATTTTCATTCCGTCTATTTTATCAAGAAGTTTTTGCACCTGCGCTTCAACGCCGTCCTTAATGCCGTTTAATATAAGGTATTCAAGGTTTTCATCTTCTTTTTTTACCGCTGATACAGGTTTGTCTGCAGTATCGGCGAATTTAGCAATATAATTTTTACAGCTTTCATCAAGCCCGGCAAGAGCTTTATATGAATATATTATTTCCATTACGCCTTCAGCGTTGGGGTTTACTATTGGCAGATTAAGCCCTGCTTTTAATGCCATTGATAAGAATGTATTGTTTATATTTTTTCTCTGCGGAAGTCCGAAAGAGATGTTGCTTACTCCGAGAAGCGTTTTTACACCAAGTTCTTGCGATACTTTCTGTATTGCGTCAAGAGTTTTTACAGCGCTTGTGCTGTCCGCCGATATGGTAAGAGCAAGGCAGTCAATATATACGTCCTGCTTAGGTATGCCGTATTTTTCGGCAGATGCTATAATTTTTTTGGCAATATCAAATCTTGCGTTTGAAGTTGTAGGTATGCCTTTTTCATCAAGAGTAAGGCCTACTACCGCCGCGCCGTATTTTTTTATTATAGGAAGTATGGTATTAAGGCAGTGCGCTTCGCCCGTTACGGAGTTTACTATGGCTTTTCCGTTGTATACACGCAGAGCTGCTTCTATTACTTCAGGGTCGTTTTAGTCTATCTGAAGCGGAGCGTTTGTAATGCCCTGCACCGCTTTTATAATGCGGGTTATTGTTTGTTTTTGATCTATATCGGGAATGCCGACGTTTATGTCGAGTATGTCCGCTCCCGCGTTTATCTGCTCAGCGGCTTGTTTTAAAATATAGCCGATGTCATTATTTATAAGAGCTAATTTTAAAGCTTTTTTGCCCGTAGGATTTATGCGTTCGCCGATAA
>JAAZOI010000007.1 GCA_012797825.1 Eubacteriaceae bacterium
AACTCCGACTACGCTGCCGCCTAATTTATTTATAAAATTAAGCACAGGTAATTTCGATAATTTATTAAGTATTAAACCAATTAATTTAATCAATATAAGAACGGCAACGAAAAGAATAACAAAAGCGAGTATATTTAAAATTACTGCAGTAATTTGAGAAGCTATTGAATTTACCGTATTGTTAATAATTGTATCTGAATGAAACAGCTTTGTTACTATCCACTGGATTGGACTGCCTGAATTTCCTACGCTTACATTAACGTTTCCCCCGGGATAAGCCGCATTAAGCTTTCCTGTTATGTATAGATTGATTTTTGTATCAATTTCTGTATTAGCGGCTATATTAGCCGCCAAATCAACATAGAACAATTTCGCGGCAATAAAGCTTAAGATAACGCTTGTAAGTGATATGATACTTAAAACCAAACCGCGTTTATATCCGAAAAAACCAAATATTAGTATAATAACAATTATGAACGCATCAAGAATATTCATTATATGTTTCCTTTTTTATTTAACAATTTCCTCGTTTATATCAGGCTCCTGTTTTAAATCCATATTATCTGACGTGTTTTTGCTTTCATTAGTTTTAAGCGCATCAAATGTTACTTGTTCGGTACTGTCATCATATTCTAATGTGTTGTTTTTTATATCTTGGCAATTAGTTTCATTTTCAGAGGTAACAGCAGCTTCGGCATTAAATCCGATTAATTCATCTCTATCATATTTAAACATTTCTGCTTTTTTTACCTTGTGCCGTTTGCTTGACGAAAGCATTCCGATTAAGCAAATAAACATGAAGGCAGCAACTATTGAATATGCAAATAAATAAAAATCCAAATTAAAAAAATTAATCAGAAAAGCTGCGGGCTTAATCCAAAAAATAATGGGCGCGCCTATTGAATAATATAAAATCCAGTTATATGTTTGGCTATTAACAGATACATTTATCAAAATATTGTAAGTTATTAAAAAAATTAGAATTGGTATAAAACTTATAAAAACAAATAATAAATATTTTTTCAAATCTGTCTTTTTTAGTTTTCTTGAATAAACATTGCCTATAATAAACCATAATATTACACAAAGCGACAAAAATGATATATTTAATACTTGGTTTTGTGAATTAATACTACAATATATTGCGCATATGAAAAAGTACAAGATATTTGCTATAAAAGCATATGTAATAGCAGACGGTTCTTTTGTTTTGTTCATTGTCATTTTTTAGCCTCTGTTTTCTTTTTCCGATAGCAGACGAAGTTCTTCAACAAGTCTGTCTCTGTCTGATTTATTATAATATTCTATAATAATTTTACCCTTACCCTCTGATTCATTAATAATTACTTTATTTCCAACAGCTTCGGTAAGTTCCGTTTCAAGCTGAATTATATGCACATCTTTTAAAACCGCGTTTTTAATTACTTTAGGACTGGAAATGTTTTTCACAAGTTTTTCAGCTTCTCTTACAGATAAAGTGTTTTTAATTATTGCTTCCAATGCATTACTTCTCATTTTGCCTTCCGGCAGCGAAAGCAAAGCTCTTGCATGTCCTGACGATATTTTATTTTTAAGCAAAGCATCCTGCTCTGTATCGGTAAGCGAAAGCAGTCTTAGCGTGTTTGTAACCGCGGTTCTGCTAATGCCCAAAACAGATGCCAGAGAATCATGTGTTAGTGAAAATTCCTCAATTAATTTTTGATATGTATGAGCTTTTTCTATATCGTGCAGATCTTGCCTTTGAAGGTTTTCAACAAGCGAAATAGCCAGGACTTCCTGTTCGCTGTAATTTTTAATAATTACGGGAACAGTTTTAAGCCCTGCTTTTGTGGCGGCTCTCCATCTTCGTTCGCCTGCAACTATTTTGTATTTGCCGTTGTTCTGGGGGACTACAATTAACGGCTGCAATACCCCGTGTGTTTTGATCGACTCGCTCAGTTCCTCGATTTTTTCGTCATCAAATATTTTTCTCGGCTGTGCAGAATTTGCAACAAGTAAATTTATTTCCACTTCAGAAGAATCTGATTTTGCGTCTTCGGATTGAACATCTTCTGCATAAAAAGGTATTAAAGCATCCAATCCTCTTCCCAGTGCTTGATTATTTTTCATCTTCTTGTCCTTTCTGTGTTATTTCTGATGCTAACGCCATATATGCTTTCGCTCCGCTTGAAGCCTCATCATAATAAATTACGGGCTTTCCAAAACTGGGGGACTCGGCTATTTTTACATTTCGCGGAATAATTGTGTCAAATACTTTTTCTCTGAAAAATCTTTTTACTTCTGAAGCGACTTGTACTGATAGATTTGTACGGCTGTCAAACATAGTAAG
>JAAZOI010000067.1 GCA_012797825.1 Eubacteriaceae bacterium
TACCCTCAGCTCCTGTAATAACCGTTACCCCGACACAATACAACAGCCTTGCAATAAGCTGGGATGCTATAGGCGGAGCGACCGGGTATGCGATATACCGCTCAACATCCAGCTCTGGCTCATACGCTTTAGTTACAAAAGTCACTTCAGGTACATCATATGTTAATTCAAGTCTTGCTACAGGAACGACTTATTACTATAAAGTGCTTGCATACAGAACTGAAGGAGCAGTAATAACCAACAGCTTATACTCAGCGGTAAAATACGCTAAAGTAATACCTGCAACGCCTACAGCGACAGCAATATCCACAGGATATAACAGCGTAAGGATAAGCTGGCCTAAAGTTAGCGGAGCAAGCGGATACACCATATACCGTTGCGCGACCGAGGCAGGCACATATGCTTCTTTAATAACAACAACATCAAACAGCTATACAAATACATCGCTTGCAACAGGAAGCACATGGTACTACAAAGTAGCTGCATATCGTCTTGTAGGAACAACCAAAGTATACGGATTACAGTCCGAAGCCATATCAACAATGCCTGTACCCGCAACGCCCGCGCCAACAGCGGTAAGCACCGGGTATAACAGCATTAAAATAAGCTGGCCAGCGGTTGCCGGCGCAAGCGCGTATGAAGTTTATTCGGTAGGTGATAAGGATACATATCTTGCAAGAGTAACTACACCTTATTTCACTCAATCGGACCTTACTCCGGGCACTTCTTATTCGTATAAAGTAGTGGCATACAAAACTATGGCTTCAAGTGACGTATACGGTATATACAGCAATATAGTAACTGCTTCGCCTATACCTTCAACACCTTCCATATCGGTGTTGCTTAATACTTACAACAGCTTAAATATTAAATGGAACGAAATACAAGGAGCTGATAAGTACGAAATAAGCCGTTGTGATACAAGTACGGGTAACTTTACTAAAGCAGGTGAGTCTGTTACAACTAACTTTATCGATAACAATCTTACAACAGGAGCTACATACTACTATAAAGTAAAGGCAGTTATAGAACCTGATGTATACGGAAACGAATCTGCAATATTAAGCTCAAAAGTGCTTCCTGCAGCTCCCGTCGTTACCGTAACTCCCACATCTTATAACAGCTTAAGTTTAAGTTGGGATAGTGCGGACGGAGTAACAGGCTATAGAATATACCGCTCTACATCAAGTAAAGGAACTTACGTTCTTGTAACAACAATCCCAGACGGCAGTATTACTTCGTATATAAACTCCGGGCTTGCGTCAGGCACAACATACTACTATAAGCTTATCGCGTACAGAACTGACGGAACGGTAACTACATTAAGTCCGTATTCAGCCGTTAAATCAGCAAAAGTATCGCCCGCAATACCGGACGGAGTAAGTGCACAAAGCGCGTCGTATAATAGTATTAATATAACATGGAATAAAGTGCTCGGAGCAAGCGGATACACGGTATACCGATGCTCTGCACTTACAGGCACATATGCGACTCTCGCAACAGTTACAACAAACAGCTATACTAACATAGGTCTAATAACAGGCAGTACATATTACTATAAAGTAGCTGCATATAGACTAGTCGGAACAACAAAAGTATACGGCGCTTACTCGCAAATAGTATCCGATTGCCCTAAACCCGCTGCTCCTATCCCGACTGCGGCAAGCGCAGGATATAAAAGCGTTTATATCAACTGGCCGGCGGTTTTGGGCGCTACGGGGTACGAAGTATATTTAACCGATCAGCAAACTCAAACAGACAAATTGCTTACCCGCACTTCTTCACTTAACTATACACACTCATCACTTATAACAAATAAGCAGTATTCATATAAAGTAAGAGCGTATACAACTTTAGGAGATAATACTGTATTTGGCTCAGATAGTTCGATTATAACAGCAACACCTATTCCTTCTACTCCTCAGATAAGCGTAGATTTGAATACTATTAACAGCATAAAAATAAGCTGGGAACCTATCGGCGGCGCTGAAGGTTATGAAGTATTACGGTCAGCAACAATTGACGGAACATATGAAATAATTTCAACAATATCAGATGCAGAATATGTAGACTCAGGCTTAACTTTACAAAATTCTTATTACTATAAAGTAAGAGCATACATTACCGATGAGCCTGATAATATTTACAGCAACTACTCCGCTCCTCTAGGCAAAGTTATGCTTCCCAAAGCGCCCAGTCCTTCTGCGGCATCTTATAATTATAACAGTATTAAATTAACTTGGGATGCTGTTGACGGAGCAACGGGATATTTGATATACCGCTCAACATCAGCCTCGGGAACATATTCCTTCGTATATACAATTACTGATGGCAATACATCATATATAAACCCGGGATTAACTACGGGAACAGCTTACTACTATAAAGTAAAAGCATATACAACAACTCCAAACGGTGAAGTTTACAGTGACTATTCAACATATGCCAGCTCCAGACCTTATACTACTGCGCCAATTATTACAACGTCCGTACCAATTTACAACAATATAAGAATAGATTGGAACGCAGTTGAAGGCGCTAGCGGATACCAGGTTTACCGTGCGACTACACTTGACGGAACATACGGTTTAATAGCTGATATAAAAACACTGAATTATATAAATACGGGCCTTGCGATGGAAAAAACATATTATTATAAAGTCAGAGCATACAGAACTTTAGGTACAACAAAAGTAGGCGGCGTTTATTCTGATATAGAAATCAATAAAACACGTCAGCCGATTAAGCCTAACATCATAATTGATTTTAAAAACACTTATGTTAATTATTTTTCTCCCGATAAAAGTTACGACTCTCCTGATTATGTAGGTTTTTACTTATATAATAACGGGCAGCTGCCGTTAACAATATACAGCAAAAACGCTTTGCTTTATAATTACTTTGATGAATATTATAACAGCAGTCTTGTACTTCACTACGATAAAGACTACGACAATATTCAGGCTGGGCCGAGCGAAGATGGTTTTGTAAACTTTTATACTCAGGAGTATCCTTCCTGGTATGACATGGATTCAATAATATACTTTGATTTTATGTACGACGGTATAATGTATAGAGGATATGTAAGCTATAATCACGGCTGCGGTTATTGGAAGAAATAAATAACCAAATAAATAACCCTCTTTAAAGGGGGTTATTTTTATGTTATCGTTATATATCGCCTATTGTCTTCAAGCCCAATTTATAATCATAATCACTAAAAAAAACTAAATATACATCCATGTCATTAGCTGATAGAAATTCGCTTATTGCGTTAACTGCTACTTTTATTGCTTCTTCTTTGGGGTATCCGTATATTCCCGAGGAAATAAGCGGAAACGCTATAGACTTGCAGTTATTTTTCAGTGCCAGATTTAATGAGTTTATATAGCAGCTTCGCAGCAGTTCTTCCTCGCCGCTGCTGCCTCCGCGCCATATCGGTCCTGCCGTATGAATAATGTATTTAGCGTATAAGTTATATCCAGAAGTAATTACTGCGTCTCCTGTATTGCATCCGCCTATACTGTCGCATTCTTTTTGCAGCTTATCCGCGCCTGCGGATGAAAATATCGCTCCGCATACTCCTCCTCCCATTTTTAGCGATGAGTTTGCGGCGTTTACAATTGCGTCAACTTTCATATTGCATATATTATCATTAACTATTTGCAGCGTCATATTGCCCTCCTTAATTATGATATAACATTTTTCATTTATATTCATATTATAAAAATGTATAAAATTTTTTTAATATACTATTATTGTAAAAAATATAATAATTGTATATGATTTTTTTGTATGCTATTATTAAATAAAATGATAAGGAGTTGTGATAAATATGTATTGTAAAAATTGCGGTTCAACACTTCCTGACAGCACCTCAGACGGTGAGTTTTGCACTTACTGCGGTTCTAAAGTCACATTAGGCGATGCAGTCCAAAATCAAACGTATCAAGCTGCAAATACTGCTGTTAGCAATGTTAATCCTACAGCGACAAATACTTTCGCCATAGCAGGGTTTGTTCTCGGCTTAATATCCTGGTTTTTAAACCTTTGGGGCATTATAGGCACGTTAGCTATCGTTTTTTCTGCCTTAGGTTTATCTAAGCTTAAGTTATATAATAATAAAGGCAAAGTATTTGCTATTATAGGTTTGATATCAGGTATTTGTAATGTGCTTTATTTTGTAATACGTCTTATCTATATAATAGGCTTATATTAAACTAATCTAATGTACATAAAAAGGCTAAATGTTATTAGCCTTTTGTTTTTATTGTTAATTTATTCTTTTGCTTCCGTTTCAACGTTGTCCGCATTATTTATTTCAGCTTTCTCTTCCGCATCAATCTTTATGTTTTGCTTATCCAGCTCAAATATTTTTATAAATATTTTTCTTGCGGTAAACAATATTATTGAAACGCCTCCGTAAAGAGCAAGCGAATCCGCAACACCCGGCACAAGCTGCGTCATAAGGAAACTTTTTACAATAACCGCAGTTGAGTATCCCTGCGCGGTATATTCTTTGATATAATAACAAAATTGATATATCGTGCTGGTAAGTGCTGCAACCCCTACAAGGGCTATAACAAAAGCCGCTACTAAAAGAAATTTAGCATATACTGAGTTTTTGTTTTTTTTAGGGTTTTTTTCGATTACAATTTTCATTAAGAATTTAATCTCCGATCTAAATTTATTATTCATATTATATTTTTGTAATGTGAACACTGAGTGAATATATTATATCATTTTTATATATGATATATTTTTATAATTATATCATTTATCTTTGACAATATTATATAAATTTAAATCAGTTCATCATTTTCAAATGTTTATTATTTATTTCCTTCCAGCCAATCAATTGCTCCTTGCGCAAGTAAAGCAGTTCCAATATAAAACACATCTTCATCAAGCATAAATCCTGAATTATGATGCGGATACACCGGACCTTTTTCCTCATTTACACCGCCAAGGAAGAAAAACGTACCCGGAACTTCAGATAAATAATAAGCTACATCTTCTCCGCCCATAGTAGGTTCGGTGATTTGTATAATATTTTCATTTCCAATAAGCTTTTTGGCGCTTTTTACAAATTCTGCCGTAAACTCCGAATTGTTTATTACCGGAGGCGCGCCCCAAGTAATATTAAAATCGTAACTCCCGCGCATCGCTTTAGTTATCCCTGCGGCAATTTCTTCTATACGCGCAGCAATAATTTCTCTCTCTGTCTGATTTAACGCTCTGAAAGTGCCTTCAATTTCAACAAATTCAGGGATAATATTATATGCAGTGCCACCATTTATTTTACCAATTGTGACTACACACGGATGTGTAGGGTTTATTTCACGGCTGACAATAGTCTGAAGAGCATTTATTATCTGCCCTGCAATAACTATAGGGTCTATCCCTATATGCGGCATTGCCCCGTGGCAACCCGAGCCGATAATTTTGAGATTAAATTTATCAAAGGAAGCCATAACTTTTCCGTAGCTTATTCCAATTTGTCCCGGTCCTATTTGCTCGAATATAGAGCCTATATGTAATCCCAAAAATCCATCTACTTTGGGATTTTCCATAACCCCATCCTTTATCATCAATTTTGCGCCGCTGCTGCCTTCCTCATCCGGCTGGAATATAAGTTTAATTGTGCCGTTTATTAAATCACGATTTTCATTTAATATTTTTGCAGCTCCGAGAAGCATTGCAATGTGAGCATCGTGGCCGCAGGCATGCATATTTCCGTTTGATGATGCAAATTCAAGATCCGTCTCTTCCGTAATAGGCAGACCATCCATATCCGACCTAAGGGCAATTACTTTCCCGCTTTTCTCCCCCTTAATAAGGCCGACTATACCGCAAATGCCAACATTATCCTCATATTCAATACCCATGTCTTCTAATTTGGCAGTTATAAAAGCAGTAGTTTCCGTAAGGTCAATGCCAACCTCCGGCATCGTGTGAAGCTGCCTTCTCCACTTCACAATTTCATGTTGAATTTTCTTGGATTCTTCCATAATATTAATCATAAAATACCTCTTTGTTAAACGTTTAATAAAATCGATTATAATATGCCGCCAACATATAAATCAATAAAAAAATAAAATTAATGCCCACCTTGTAAATAACCGTCCGTCTACTGTTTAAAATAATTTATTAAATAAATAAAAGCAATTTTAATTAAAAATAGTGTTATATTATATATAATACATTTATGAGGTGAATTATGGATTATAAAAATATTATACTAAACAAGCAAGACGGCATTGCTTATCTTATCCTTAACAAACCAAACGTGCTTAACGCTTTATGCAGAGAAGTTTTAACAGAACTGGATAATGCTATAGATGATGTGCAAACAGATAAAAGTGTAAATATTCTTATAATTACGGGAAACGGAAAAGCTTTTGCAGCAGGGGCGGACATATCTGAAATGCAGAATATGACACCGGATGAAGCAAGAAATTTTTCTCGTTACGGACAGAAAATATTCAGAAAAATAGAGCTGCTCGAAAAACCTGTAATAGCGGCTGTAAACGGATTTGCGCTCGGAGGAGGATGCGAGCTTGCAATGAGCTGTGATATACGCTTTGCATCTGACAAAGCAAAATTCTGGCAGCCTGAAATCAATTTAGGAGTAATACCCGGTTTTGCAGGAACTCAAAGGCTGGCAAGAATTGCAGGTATGGCAAAAGCAAAAGAGCTGCTTTTTACAGGGAATATGTTTGACGCATACGAAGCGGAAAAAATCGGACTTGTAAATAAGGTAATAGCATCAGAAGAATTATTAAGTGAGACACAAAAGTTTGCCGAAATAATATTGAGCAAACCCATAAATGCAATAAAACATATAAAAGCAGCTGTTAACAGAGGATATGAAACAGATATGGAAACAGGCACGGTAATAGAAAATAATTTGTTCAGTCTTTGCTTTACCTCGCCTAATCAAAAAGAAGGCATGACGGCATTTTTAGAAAAAAGAAAAGCTGAATTTGTAAACAAATAGTAATATAAAATATAAAGCGGTAAACTAATTTACCGCTTTTATGTTAACAATATCCTATATTATGCGGGGGTATAATGCCTCTGCCGGTATATTGGCATTTTTAACCTTTTGTAGAGTTTTTCGGATTATTGCCAGCATAATAAAATGATATTATGACCGTAGTGTATATTTATTTTTATTATTATCCTAAAGCAAGAATACATACGCATGTGGTTATAAACAATAAAACGCTTATCATCCCATAAAATATCCTTTTTATGTATTGATAATAATATAATTATTTTATCTGTATTTTTCTTGAAATTTATGTGATATTTTCTTGAACTATATAAATTGAAAAATCTCCGCATAACGGAGATTTTTCAGTCAGGTTTATTTGTAAGTATCTTACAGACACATCTTCAGTATTTCTAATACATCTTTTTCATCAAGCGGCCAAAATGCATTCTGCAGCCCTTTTGAGCCTTTTCGAGCCATTATTTCCAGTTTCTCTTCTCCGATGCCTATCTCTCTTAATGTAGAAGGTATATTCATTGATTCAAATAATTCTTCAGTCTTTTTAATGGCTTCATTAGCTATTTCAAAACTATCTTTCTTCGCATCAATGCCCCATACATTCACTCCGTATTCAACGAATTTGTATACTGTATGTTCGTTTAAAATATACTTCATCCATCTGGGCGTTAATATCGCAAGGCCTACTCCGTGAGTCACATCATAATAGGCGCTCAACTGATGTTCTATAATATGGCATGTAGACATTACTTCGTTGCCTCTCCAGGTAACTCCGTCTATTGCAAGGCATGCCGCCCACATAAGATTCGCTCTTGCTTCATAGTTTTCAGGCTCATTGTAAGCAATAGGTCCGTAGTGGATACATGTTTTAAGCATCGCTTCGCCTACTCTATCCTGAATATATGCCGTTCTTACGCGTGTGAAATACTTTTCAAAAGCGTGCGACATAATATCCGCAACTCCTGCGGCTGTTTGATTTTTGGGAACCGAATACGTGTATTGAGGATCTAAAATTGAAACTTTGGGATATACA
>JAAZOI010000068.1 GCA_012797825.1 Eubacteriaceae bacterium
ATATATTTATGTAAATTAATACCTGCTTCTTTTAATAATTCTTCAGAGAGTTTATCCGGATATTCACCGCAATATACAATGTTTTTTATACCTGCATTTATTATCATTTTCGCGCACTGAACACACGGGCTGCATGTTACATAAATTGTGGCTTCATTTATACTTACTCCGTACATAGCAGCTTGTATAATTGCGTTTTGCTCAGCATGTATTCCTCTGCATAATTCGTGATTCTGCCCGCTTGGAATATTAAGCTTTTCTCTCATACAGCCGAGTTCATAACAATGTTTAAGTCCGCTTGGAGCTCCGTTATACCCGGTAGAAATTATCCTCTTGTCTTTAACAATAATAGCACCAACTTTTCTTCGTACACATGTCGAGCGTTCCTTGACCGTATCCAAAATGCTCATAAAATAATCGTCCCAGCTTGGTCTGATATCTTGCTTCATTGATTGATCCATAAAAAACATCCTTACTTATTATTTATTTTCATATTCAGTAATTTTAGATATTCTCTTCTCGTGTCTTTGCCCTTCAAAAGGAGTGGATAAAAAGGCATCTACTATTTTTTTTGCCGTATCAATATCCGTAAATCTCGCGCCCATTGCGAGTACATTAGCATTATTGTGCATTCTTGCAAGGCGAGCCCTTTCTTCATCACATGCCAATGCAGCTCTTACGCCTTTTACTTTATTTGCAGATATCGATATTCCTATACCGCTGCCGCAAATTATTATTCCATAGTCGCATTCGCCTTTAGCAACAGCTGCGCCTGCCTTTATACCGAAATCGGGATAGTCAACACTGTCTTTTGAATATGTTCCTAAGTCATTTATAATATATCCCTCTTTTGTCAATTTTTCTTTTAGTTCTTCTTTCATATCATATCCTGCGTGGTCGCATCCCATAGCTATTTTAAACATAACTCTACTCCGTTTCCATTTTCTTTATAATATCTTCACAAATAACGTCTAACTGTTTTGCCGTTTTTTTATATTCTTCATATCCCAGTCCGTAAGGGTCAATGACATCTTGATTATTATGTAAATATCCTGATATTGAATATATTTTATCTTTATAATCCGAGAAACTTTTTTTTAGGTATTCTGCATGTCTTTCTGTCATGCAAAGCACTAAGTCTGCTTCTTTTATACGTTTTTCATTTATTTGCGATGATTTGTGATTATTTATATCAATGCCCTCATTTCTCATTGCTAAAATAGAATAATCCGAAGCCGCAGTTGAAGCATAAACCGCCACGCCGGCTGAATTTGCGGAATATTTATTATCCAGTCTTTTTAAAAATACTTTATTGTTAAAAATATATTCCGCCATTGCGCTTCTGCATGTGTTTCCCGTGCAAACAAACAGTATTTTTTTCATAAATTCCTCTTTACAGATATTTCTCTCCAGCTGCTTTTTTAAGCCTGTTCATAATTGCCTCGCCGATATCTTTATAATCAAATTCCTCGCATATAATTATTTCAATGTTTTGCTCATCAAATAATCGAAGTGCATCGTAAAATAAATTTGCCGCTTCATTAATGCCTTGGTATGTAATTACTTTCTGTACTTTTGTTTTTTCAGCTAATTTATCAGATGAAAATAATGCAATATTTTTATTTTTTTTATATAAATCATTTATTTTTTCTGCCATTAGCGAGGTCTCTCCGTATACAATTAAAACCTCCGCTTTAGGCTTGTAATGCGTATATTTCATTCCGGGCGACAATGGCTTTTTAATATCTAATGATTTGTTATATGCAGACTCTGCATAGCCGCAAGTCTCTATAAGCATCTCTATAGTAACAGCGCCCGGTCTTAATATTATCGGGTAATTCCCTCTTCCGTCGATAACTGTTGACTCAAGCCCGATAGCGGAATTATCATAATCCAAAACAACATCTATCTCGTCTTTAAAATCTGCCATAACATGCTGCGCTTTTGTAGGACTTGGCCTGCCCGACTTGTTTGCGCTGGGTGCCGCTATAAAACATCCGCTTTTTTTTATTAGCTCTGATGCTACAATATTATCAGGCATCCTTATAGCCACACTTTCAAGACCTGCGGTTACCGCACTGGGAATAAAATCCTGTTTTTCAAGCACAATGCTTAACGGTCCCGGCCAATATTTATCTGTAAGTCCTATAACCCAATCAGGTATATTTTTTGCTAATTTAAATATATCATTTTTATCTGCTATATGCACAATCAGCGGATTATCGGCTTGCCTTCCTTTTGCTGCGAATATCTTTTTTACCGCCTCTTCATTTAAAACATCCGCTCCAAGGCCGTACACTGTTTCCGTCGGGAATGCAACTACTCCTCCGATTTTTATTACATTAGCTGCATATAATATTGCACTGTTAAAATTATTTTCTGTTTTTAAATTGAAATATTTCATTTATTAAGCCTGTTCATTATTTTTAAGCAGCTCTGATTGTTCAAAAAGGTGCAGCGCGTCAAGCATCTCGTCAATTTCTCCGTCTAAAAAAGCTTCAAGTTTATAGATAGTAAGACCTATCCTATGATCGGTAACTCTGCCTTGAGGAAAATTGTATG
>JAAZOI010000069.1 GCA_012797825.1 Eubacteriaceae bacterium
AAAATTCGTATAATATTCCAAACTAAGATATAAATACCACAGAATGTACCAACATCAACAAGAAGCTTCCAGAAATTAAAAGGCTTCTCAAATAGGAAAAACCTATTACTCCCCAAAAACAAACGAGAAACAATATAGGCTGTTACCAAAGTAATTATGTATTTCAAATTCTAATCTCCTTTTTTTAGTAAGGATAAAAAACATCTGGCTCCCTTACTAAAATTATATACCTTTAATTTTTTTTATAGTTTCAAAAAACTTAAAAGCAGCAGGTAAAATTATAATACCAGTTAAAACAAGACTACTAATGAAAATCATTGTTCCTTTTGTTCCCCCCAGACTATCAGTTCGAAACCCTAAATAGGGTGAGAACATAAATGCATAAAATAAAAGCAATAATACATAATAAACAGCGGAAAAAATTACTTTCATTTCTTTACTCTCAATGTACCCTTTCTCTGCATTATTTTTATCCTCTACAAAGAAAATTTATACTTTAAGATTTTTCTGCTGCTAATGATTTAGTTCTTAATAAAATATTAATAACCACTACAACATCCGTCGTCAGTCTTATATATATAAATATTACATATAAAAAAATAGTAATGATCGCTCCATATATTCCTATTGTAGTAGCTAAATTAAAAATTGGCCCCATAATAACATTAAAACAGAAAACAAGTATTATAAAAAAAAACAGAAAGTCAAGAAGCCAGGAAAATTTTATAAACCCAACAGAAATGTACCAACAAAACGTTTTTTTAATATTAACTGTTAATCTAAAACCGCTGCTTATATTAACAATTAATTGCTCATTTTTACTATAAGCAGATATACCATTTTTTGATAATTCATTAACATAGCATGCCATGTCTACCATTCTTGTTAACTCCGATTTTTTAGTTATACATTAAAATTATAATTCATTTCAGCCTCTCGTAGAAGCATATATTATTAATGCTCCTACTGACATAGCGCCTATTCCCACTTTTATTGCTGGTATACTTACTGGTGAAGGACAGGTAATAGCCGAAATTACCAAGGCCCCTCCAGCAACAACCGCAATACCTCCCACTATAACGCCCCCAATATTTACGCCACCCTCAATCTGTTCAAGTTCCAGGGAAGACACTTCAGTAAATCCGTTCATACGGTTCTCCTTGTGCGCTATACGCGCTTTTACTTTTTTCTTTCCATACCGGAAAGAGCCATACCGGTAGTAGCTAAGATAAGGCTACCCCCCCCCGAAATTTGTCAAGCGTTTTTTTAAAAAGTGTTATCATCCTCATACAACATTGGGATTAATTCCCACATAAATTTGTACATGAACCGTATCTTTAGATTGATTGTATGGTTGTTTTGATAACGTATATACCGCTGTTATAGGCTGCAATTTACGTTCTCCTATATAGGCCGTAAGGTTTTGATATATATGCGGCAATACATGAGATGGCCCTTCATATTCACAACACAAAGCATTTACAAGGTGAAGTTCATGTTTTATGATATATTCTTCAGGCAATATTTCAGGTATTTTCCCATCTTCTAATTCTATAAGTACTTCTCCGTCTACTAATTTTTTCCCTTCCCTATTTGTTTTTTCACCATAGGTTGCCATAATAATGGAATAAATGGAACATCCTAATTTTTCTAGAACGCCCTTTATTGTACCTAATTCATTTACTAAATCTTCAGGGAAAAAATCCGACCGCTTTGAAAGTAAAGAAAACAAGTGTAATTCTCTATGTTCGGTGATTTTCATTAGCTACCTCTTTATATCTCTGTGCTATTAATCCAATAATAAGGGGTAAAAACAACTGCACAAAAGTTCTCCCTTGGTAGGAGTATAAATCACCTATTTTGAACAATTTTAGAATAATATACAATACATTGTATCCCGTAACCCATACCAAAATAAAAAATAAAGGAAAGACAAATTTCTTTTTTACGCATACTCCTATTCCCAAGGCTGCTACAGCATAAGGAATAAGAACATTAACAAACAAGGTTACATCTGTAGTTATAAAATATATGCCTATTGAAAATAAAATCCCTATACCAATTAAAAGATACGAAAATCGCTTCATAGATACTCCTATAATGCCCCACACATTTTTATGTGGGGCGTTATCTTATTTTATTTTTTTAATGCCTGGCCGATATAATAACCTGCTGCAAAACAACCACATACAATCGTGACTCCTTGTGCCCCAGGTATAGAAGCCGAAATAGTCGCTACTGCTAAAGCTGCATTTGCTACAGCACCCCAGTCTACACCGCCCACTACAAATAATAATTCTTCTTCTGATACACTTTGAAAACAACTAAAACTAATAAAATCCATTTCCATATTTAACCTCCCAACTAATGGGTTAAACCTATATAAATTCCAGCCCCTAATGCGGCAGCACCCAAAGCACAGGTTACTAATGCTCCTGCTGGAGTCATACCCATTACAAATCCCAATGCATATACTGCAGCGACTATTCCTCCACCCTCAATCTGTTCAAGTTCCAGGGAAGACACTTCAGTAAATCCGTTCATACGGTTCTCCTTGTGCGCCATAGGCGCCGTTACTTTTTTCTTTCCATACCGGAAAGAGCCATACCGGTAGTAGCTAAGATAAGGTTACCCCCCCCCAGGAATTTGTCAAGCGTTTTTTTAAAAAGTGTGGTTTTTATTTTTTACAGGACTCTTCTTTACCTACCTGCTTGAGCACAATATAGTTTTTCCTCGTAAAAATAAAATATTTTACCAGATTATAAATATCAGTGCCTTCCAGGCCGGATCTGCAAATTAAATAGGCCTCCTTTTCATTATTAACTTTTATGGGGTTGCTGGACCACCATCAATCAAGAGATGCATATATTTCATGTGACCCATCTGGAATATAAATTTTTACGCTTTGATTATCTTTGATTTTCCCAATTACTTTACCATCACAAACAATTCTATATGCTCTTAATTTATCCTGCCAACCCGATTGTCGAAATATATGCAATATCATATAGAAAAACCTACCTTATAAATGGAGCCATATCTTAAAACCGTCCGCCGAAGCCGATACCGCCATAAACCGCATAGCTGTAGGGACCGCCTGCTTCAGCCAGGGTATAGGCGGTAATATTGAGCGGCCCCCTGGTATATATGCTCAACTCCGCTCCCAATGAAAGGGGAAACTGTAGGGTCAACGCCCCCTTGTTCAGCGGGTCACTTTTCATGGCCGCCGAGAGGGCCAGGCGTAACGGATTGGAAACCCGTACCTCCGCGCCCATCCTCAGGGTAGACCATACGAAGAGGTCCGGTGTGGGCCAGCGATCATCGGTCCAGTAGGGATAAAAAGTGGAAACCTGAATCTCCGGGGCGGCAAAAAGTCTTAAGGGGCCATCGCTGTACTCAAGGGGGACCGAGAGCGAAAGACCGTCGTAATTAGCGAGCCCGTCCCAGGCAGGGGGAATATAGGGGGTGCTTTCAGAGGAGATATCGCTTATGAAACTGCGGAAGGCCCCCCGAATACCAATAGCCGC
>JAAZOI010000070.1 GCA_012797825.1 Eubacteriaceae bacterium
AAATTTTGTTTTCATTATAATATTCGCATTTTCTCTCCCATTTTTTGGGGTAGCCTGTAAAATTAAAAAGGGAGCTTATGCTCCGCATTAACTATGTTATCTGATACGTAAAGACCTCCCTAATAAGGGAGGTCTTTTATGCTATATAATCTCTTGGTCTAAAACCAAGTATGGTAAACAATTAAATATGAGAAAGAGTCTCCTGACCAAAGTCAGGTATGTAATTAGTTTTATATACTATCTTTGAAAAGAGCATAACATACATCTCAGCAAAAATCAAGAATAATTTAATATTACAGACCAATAGACATTTTTAACTTTGAAGTTAATATATTATCCATAAAATCATTAGTTAAAGTAGCAATATGTTTACCAAGTCTAGCTTTAGAAACAACTTTTATTTGTTCGCAAAGTATTGTTCCTTTTATATCTCCAACTATACCATCTACAAATGTATAATCAGATTGCATTAACTCAATATGCACTGCTATTTTTTTTGGTCTATTTGAAATTGGTACAATAATTGTTGTAGGTGATTTTTCATTTCCTGTATTATTTTGTATAATTATAACAGGTCTCGTTTTATGCTCTTCTGATCCAATATTTTTTCCTAATTGGCAGGTCCATATCTCACCTCTTTTAGGTTTTGTATTAATTTTCGTTATTGCACTATCTTCAATTAGCTGTTTTTTATATGCCCATTCTACTCTTTCGGATGTATCGTTTATTTCATATGCATAATTTTTTAACTCATTTATATTTATATTTTTGTTTTTTGATAGTTTGGAATATGATAAAACTTTATTATCATAGTAGGTATCAAATTGATTTAAATTAAAATGAACTTCTACATCCTTACTATCAATATATGCTATTATTTCTTCTTTAGTCATATCATTTATTTTCGTCAAATTTATCACCCTTCTAAAAAACATACTTAATAATTATAACACCATAGTAATAATTTTAAAATATTTTATCGAAGGTTTATATTAATTTTTGAAATAAAAAAGGAGCGTTAAGCTCCTCTTTTTTTCTTATTCGTAAAAACTTGTAATTCTCATGTCAAAGACGAAAAGGCCTTCGGGTTTCATTTCATCGTAGATTTTGTTTACTAAAGCGAAGATTTCTTCCTTTTCGGCTGTTACTGTTGTGCTAAGTTTGCAGATAGTGTACTCAAGCCCCGAATCTTTAATAATACCGAGAACTTTTTTTACCTTTCTCATCCCGTCAGCGTCGCCTAAAGGCAAATAAGACATTTGACATACTACTCTTTTTTCCATTGCAAAATTTCCTCCTCATATTTTTAATTTATATTAATTATTAAAAACCTTATGTAATTAAGGGCTGGGCTTTACTTCATATCATAAAATATCGTTCAATTGATAAGAACATCATGCTTATTAAAACATCTCAGACTTCCGCAGACATCAGTTTGCCAATAATTATCAGTCCTCCGCTTATAAAATCAGACCTCTCCATGCTCCTTCATGCACCGTAGGGGCTTACCTGTGTTCGCCCGCTCTCCATTGCCCTGTCTATGAAATTTATGTCTGCTATTTGACCGTTTTATCTTATAACCGACCAAACCAAACACCAACGACCCCTGTGTCGTTCCGCCTTATAATTAAGGAAAGGCTTTATCTATCACCTGAAATTTTTCGATAGATAGACAAGCACCGCATTGTTAAATAATTGCGTTAGACATATGTTTATCGAATATCAGACTTCCGCTTGCAAAATAAGACCTCTCCCCGACCCTGCTTTAATTTTTCCGACTTATAAGAACCGCATAATCCGATATATTGAATCAGACAGCTGCCTGTTATTAATCATTATCAGACTTCTGATAACAAATGCGACCTCTACCCACCCCAGTATCAGACATCCGCCTGCTGATTATCGGACTTCCGTAAACAAATCAGACCTCTCCATTTTCCCAATAAATGTAATAAATTCCATTGAATATAATAATATCACATAATTAAAACGTGTACATACCGTATTTTTAAAAATCTGCAATAACAATAATAATTGTATTATCAAATAATTAGTTTATAATATAAATGCTTGCGTTTTGAAGTCTATAATTTTCAGCGCGTTTAATTTCTTTTAAGTACGATTATTACTAATCGACAGCAAAATTAAATATAATATTAATAAAAACACAGTGAGGCAGTAACATTTGGCAAATCTATTAGATAATATAAATTCTCCCGACGACATTAAAAATTTAAACAGCAAAGAGCTTGAGCAGCTGTCGGAAGAAATAAGGCAATTTTTAATAAACACAATATCAAAAACAGGCGGTCATCTTGCCTCAAACTTAGGCGTGGTGGAGCTCACTCTTGCGCTGCACAGAACATTTACTTCCCCAACCGATAAAATAGTATGGGATGTAGGTCATCAGGCGTACGTTCATAAAATAATAACGGGCAGGCGCGATAAATTCTCTACCCTCAGACAGCTCGGCGGACTTTCGGGTTTTCCCAAGTTCTACGAAAGCGAGCACGATGTGTTCGACACGGGGCATTCCAGCACTTCAATTTCCGCCGCTTTGGGTATGGCGCGAGCCAGAGACTTAAAAAAAGAAAATTATTCCGTAATAGCCGTTATAGGCGACGGCGCTCTTACGGCGGGTATGGCATTCGAAGCGTTAAATGACGCGGGCAGATGCGTAAACAATTTTATTTTAATATTAAACGACAATGAAATGTCCATATCAAAAAATGTAGGCGGCATGTCGCGCTATTTAAGCAAAATCCGCACAAAACCGTTTTATATTAAATTCAAACAAAGAGCGGATAAGATTTTGGATAAAACTCCGTTAATAGGCAAAGGCATAAAAAAAGCGCTTTCAAAAACTAAAGGCTTCATAAAATATTTAGTACTGCCGGGCATAATATTTGAAGAAATAGGCTTTAAATATTTAGGTCCCATAGACGGACACGATATAAATAATCTGGAGCAGGTGCTTTCGCGAGCCAAGCAATTAAAAGGGCCTGTCTTTGTTCATGTATGCACTCAAAAAGGCAAAGGCTATTCTTACGCGGAGCAAAGCCCCGACATATTCCACGGCGTGGCGCCTTTTAAAATTGATACGGGCGAGGCAATTGTCAACAACGGCAGCAGCTACTCAAAAACGTTCGGCGAGCATCTTAGCGCGTTAGCGCAGTCAGATAAAAGCATTGTGGCTATAACAGCCGCCATGCCTCAGGGCACGGGGCTTGACATATTCGCGGAAAACTTCCCAAAGAGATTTTATGATGTTGGCATAGCCGAACAGCACGCGGTTACAATGGCGGCGGGGCTTGCCAGAAACGGCTTAAAGCCCGTAGTCGCAATTTATTCATCGTTTTTACAGCGCGCGTACGACCAGGTGCTTCATGATGTCGCGCTTCAGAACCTTCATGTGGTTTTCGCTATTGACAGAGCGGGCATTGTCGGCGACGACGGCGAGACTCATCAGGGCATATACGATATTTCTTTCTTAAGCCACATTCCCAACATGACCATACTTGCCCCCTGCGATTACAACGACTTTAAAACCATGCTCACCTACGCTATAAAAGAGCATAACGGACCAATTGCTATAAGGTATCCGCGCGGTAAAGGTAAAGACAGCCTTGTTCCCCTGCCGCCGCTGCAATACGGCAAATCCGCGCTTATTTTAAAAGGCGCTGACGTAACAATTGCTGCGGCAGGCAAAAAAGTGCAGACGGCTCTGCAAATAGCAGACATTTTAAAAGATAAGAACATCTCTGCGGAAGTAATTTACGCAAGGTTTATAAAGCCGCTTGACGAGGATATTATTTTTTCTTCCGCGCAAAAAACGGGCATGCTCATAACAATTGAAGACAACGCTGTATCGGGCGGTTTTGGTGTAAATGTTTTGCAGGCGGCGAATAATATCGGAATAAATAATATTAAAATAAAAATGTTCGGATATCCCGATCAGTTCATAAGCCACGGCACGGCGGCTGAAATTGAGAAGATTTACGGACTGGACGCACAGTCCATAGCAAAGGAAATAGAACAAATCATAAACAAGTGAGACCTATCCCTGCCCCTTGAATCATATTAAAAAAAATGAGGAACGGCTTTAGGCGCATTTCCACAGGGACATTTTATGAACCATGGATATTGGTTAAGGCAGACAGCAGATATGGCTGTCTGCTTTTGCCGTTAACCGGCTATTTTCTGTGCTTCTTCCGCAAATGCGCCGAGAATGCCGATGTCTCTGTAACGTATGACAATCTTTTGTTCCGCTGTTCTGGAATAACGTTCCCCGCGTTCGCCGACTTCGATTCGCTCAATAAACAGGTGTAGCAGTTCTCCGGTCAGCTCCGGAATCTCGGTATAGCGTTTAGCTTTCTCCACGAACCGTGAGACATTGGAGATGGATTCCTGCAGCTTGTTAATTCGCTCCACAACCTGGGGGATTCGTTCCTTCAGGCTGTTCTGCTCATCGTTGTAGTCAGCGGACAGCATCCGGAACTGCTCGTTGGTGATGCGCCCCAGTACATTATCCTCGTAGAGCCGCTTGAATAGGGCCGTCAGCTCCGTGTCCCTGCGTCGCATAACATCCAGCTCACGCTGAAGCCGGTCTATCTCCCGTTTGGTTTCGGCGCTGTTTTTCTGGTTGATGTGTTGTATGAACAACGCCTCATTCTGCCTGGCGAAATGGGTGACCCGGCGCAAATCGTCCAGAACGATTTCAGCCAGCTGTTTCTCCCGGATATAGTGCCCGGTGCAGATTTCCTTGCCGCGTTTCCTGTAGGTGGAGCACATGAAGTTGTTTTTCACGGCATCCATTGTATGCGCCCGGTGAAGCACCATCGTT
>JAAZOI010000071.1 GCA_012797825.1 Eubacteriaceae bacterium
ATCATCGCTAGCGCATCTAAGTTTATTGTAAGCAGCAGTGTTTTTTTATTTTTTCTCGCGCAGGCAAGAGCCGCTTCGCATCCCGCATGCCCCGCTCCGATTACTGCCACATCATATATTCCAGCTTTATATATCATTTTAATTACCTTCTTATTTACCTAAACAAAAGTTTGCAAATATCCTGTCTATTATATCCTCGTCTATTGCCTGTCCCGTTATTTCATATAGACAATCCAGACAATCTTTTATGTCGATTTCGGACATATCTATAACTGTATTTTCTTCTATACTTTCAATCGCGGATTGAAGAGTTATAAGCGCTTTTTTTATTAAATTCTCATGCCGCACATTTGCAACAATTGCTTCATTTATAATATCTTCCGCTTTTAGTCCTGAATAATTTTTTATTTTTTCTTCTACTTTTTCTATACCATCTTTTGTAAGAGCCGATATATAAATTATATCATAGTCTTTAAGTCTTTTAATTATATCCGTATCTAATTTTAAGTCATTTTTATTAGCAACATAGATAGTATCTTTATTATTAAGAAGAGATAAAATTTCTTCGTCTTCCTTGTCCCATTTTCGGCTTATATCCAAAACGAAAATTACAACCTGCGCTTTGGCTATAGCTTCTATGCTTCTTGATATACCTATTTGCTCTACTTTATTTTCTGACTGTCTTATGCCTGCCGTATCAATTATTTTTATAGGTATGCCGCCGATGTTTATCATCTCGCTTACAATATCCCTTGTCGTGCCGGGAATATCAGTAACAATTGAACGATCTGAATTTGTGAGGACATTTAACAATAGTGATTTCCCTACATTGGGTTTGCCCACTATCGCCACTTTAAGACCTTCATTTAATATCTGCCCTTTTTTATAACTGTTATAAAGCTTATTTAATTTATCATAAGCATTGCTAAGCAGTCTTAAAATATTTTCCTGGTCTGTCTCTTCAACGTCATACTCCGGATATTCAATGCCGACCCCTATATATGACAGCACGTCTAAAAGAATATTTTTTATGTTATTGATTTCCTCAGACAAATGCCCTGTCAGTCTTTCCTGAGCGGCGCTTAGTGAAATATCAGTTTTTGCATTTATTACGTCCATTACGGCTTCTGCCTGAATAAGGTCTATGCGAGACTTTAAAAAAGCCCTTTTTGTAAATTCGCCGGGATTTGCAAGCCTCGCTCCGGCATCAAGCACGGTCTTAAGCACTTTAGCTGCAACTGTCGCTCCTCCGTGAGTGTTTATTTCAACTACGTTTTCCCCCGTATAGGTGTGAGGCGCGTCCATTCTGCTTATCAGAACTTCGTCAATAATATTTCCCGAAACAGAATCTGTTATATGGCCATATCTTATTGTTTTGTTTTTAATGTCCGAAAAATTTATATTTTTCCCTTTATATATTTTATTCGCTATATCATACGCGTTTTTTCCGCTTATTCTTATAATGGAAATGCCTGAATTGCCCGTTGCAGTGGATATAGCGGCGATAGTATCATCACTAAATTTCATTTAAAAATATTTATCCTTTTATATATATTCGATTTATTTTAAACTAATTATTTCCCAATGTCAACAAAGACAATTTATGGAAAAATAAGTCAAAAATAAACCCCTTTTAGTTTAATATTAAAAGGGATTTATAAAATATACATTTAATTTTTTATAATTTTATTTATATTTAACGACGAGTGCGTCTACCGCTTTTACGCCTTTTTCATAAACGAAAACAGGATTTAAATCAAGCTCCTTCAGCGTGTCTTTATTGGCTACCGCATAGTCGCCTACTTTAACAATTAAATCTGCAAGCGCGTCTATATCACGGGGCGCGCTTCCTCGGTATCCTTCTAAAAGCTTATACGCTTTAAGTTTTTTAAGCATA
>JAAZOI010000072.1 GCA_012797825.1 Eubacteriaceae bacterium
TAAGATACACCACGGCGGGCGGAAGCAATATAAAAAACGCACAGCCTTTTGATGTGTTATACAAAAATATGCAGATAGCGCTTGCGCATAACGGCAATATTGTAAATGTGAAAAATATAAAAGGCATACTTGAAGACAGCGGGGTAGTGTTTAACACTACATCCGATACAGAGCTTATACTTAATCTATTTGCAAGAAACATAAAGTACGGTGAAGTTTTCGCGATAAAAGAATTGTGCCAGTTAATAAGCGGTTCATACGCTCTTACAATAACTCTGGGTAACAAGCTCATAGGAGTAAGAGATGTAAACGGATTGCGTCCGCTATGCATCGGCGAAAACAGCAGGACATATGTAATAGCTTCGGAATCATGCGCGCTTGACGCGATAGGCGCCAATTTTGTGCGAGACGTCGAGCCCGGCGAGATAGTAATAATTGATGAAGACGGATTGCATTCGTATAAAATAGACACTTCAGCAGAGAGAAAAATGTGCATATTTGAGTATGTTTATTTCGCAAGACCTGACTCTGTAATTGACGGCATAAGCGTATATAAGTCAAGATATAATGCAGGAAAAATTATGGCAAGAGAAAATCCTACAGACGCTGACATTGTAATAGGAGTACCTGATTCGGGAATACCCGCAGCAATTGGGTATGCCAAAGAAAGCGGAATCGGATACGGAATTGGCCTTATAAAGAATAAGTATATCGGAAGAACATTTATTCAACCTTCTCAAAAAATGCGTGAAGAAGGAGTTGCAATAAAGCTCAATCCGCTCAGGGACGTGCTGGAAGGAAAAAGAGTTATTATTATAGACGACTCAATTGTCCGCGGAACAACATCGCAAAAACTCGTAAAAATTATAAGAGACGCGGGAGCTAAGGAAGTGCATCTGCGTTCGGCTTCACCGCCTGTTATATCGGGCTGCTATTACGGAGTAGACACGCCTTCCAAAGAGCATTTGATAGCCGCTAATATGAGTATTAACGAGATAACTCAGGCAGTGGGCGCGGACAGCGTGGGATATATTTCTCTTGAGGGCTTGATAAAAGCCACAGGCGGCAGCGGCTGCGATTTCTGTAAGGCGTGCTTTGACGAAAAATATCCTATAACCATTCCTCACAATATTTAAGGAGAGGCTTATGAAAGAAATAACTTACAAGGACTCGGGAGTCGATAAAGGCGCAGGATACGAGTCTGTTGAAAGAATAAAAAAACATGTTGCAAAAACTTACACGCCAAATGTGCTCTCTTCACTGGGCTCATTCGGAGCGTTTTATAAACTGCCCGAAGGAATGAAAAAACCTGTATTAGTTTCAGGGACGGACGGTGTAGGCACAAAGCTTAAAGTAGCGATTATGGCGGACAAACACGACACGGTCGGCATAGATTTGGTCGCGATGTGTGTCAACGATATTTTATGCCAGGGCGCAAAACCATTATTCTTTCTTGACTATATAGCGTGCGAAAAAAATAATCCCGTAAAAATAGAGCAGATAGTAAAAGGAATAACGGACGGATGCATACAGGGACAGTGCTCTTTAATTGGCGGTGAGACTGCCGAAATGCCCGGAATGTACCAAAAAGACGATTACGATCTTGCAGGGTTTGCGGTAGGCGCGGTAGAGCAGGATGAAATAATAACAGGCAAAGAAATAGCAAAAGGCGATATTTTAATAGGGCTTGCGTCTTCGGGCATACACAGTAACGGTTATTCTCTTGTAAGGAAACTCTTTTTTGATTTAGGAAATTATAAAATTGATTCTTATATAAACGAGCTCGGGAAAAAATTATATGAAGAGCTCTTAACTCCCACGCAAATATATGTTAATTCGGTACTGCCTCTAATAGAAAAAAAATATATAAGCGGTATCAGCCATATAACGGGCGGCGGATTTTATGAAAACATACCGCGAATGTTTGCAAAAGGGTTATGCGCTGTTATTGACAAAAACTCGTTTGCAAGACCCGCTGTATTTGACGTAATGGCAAAGATAGGAAACATTTCGGAAAAAGAAATGTTCTCAACGTTTAATATGGGCATCGGAATGGTGCTTTGCGTTAAAGAAAAATATGCGGATGCCGTTATTAGCTCATTAAAGTCATCGGGGCAAGAAGCATATATAATAGGTTCTATCGGCAGCGGGGAAGAGGGAGTTAATTTAAAATGAAAAAAATAGCGGTACTTGCCTCAGGTTCGGGCAGCAATCTCCAGTCGCTTATTGATAATATACACAATAAAGAAGGTATAATCTGCGCAGTTATTTCAGACCGCAAAGGAGCTTATGCATTAGAGAGAGCCAAGACAGCCGGCATACCAGCCATACATATAAGCAGACTTAAATATGAAAATGATGAACAGTTCAACAATGAGATTTTATCTGTTTTAAAAACGCACGGCGCGGAAGGCGTTGTACTTGCGGGATATTTAAAAATTCTGACTGAAAAATTTATTGACACATATAAAAACAAGATTATAAATATTCATCCTTCGCTTATTCCGTCATTTTGCGGAGACGGATTTTACGGAATGAGAGTGCATAATGCCGTTTATGAAAAAGGCGTAAAAATAACGGGCGCAACAGTGCATTTTGTAGATCACGGCGTTGATTCGGGTCCGATAATTATGCAGAAAGCTGTTGAAATAAACCAGAATGACCTACATGAGGATATACAGAAAAAAGTGCTTGAAATAGAGCATAAAATACTAGTACAATCAGTAAGGTATTTTTTATACGATAAAATTGATGTTATAAATAACAGGGTTTATATTAAAGAATAACGGGAGAGAAATAATGAAAAATGTATTAATTAGTGTTTCCGACAAGACGGGAATAGTTGATTTTGCAAAAGAACTTACCGCTTTAGGGGCAAAAATAATATCGACAGGCGGAACTTACAAGTTGCTTAAAGAAAACAACGTAGACGTTACGGAAGTTTCCGAAGTTACGGGATTTGCCGAATGTCTTGACGGAAGAGTAAAAACGCTTCATCCTACAGTTCACGGCGGCATACTCGCAAGAAGAGATGATGTTTCACACATGGAGCAGATTGAAGCTCTCGGAATTGAACCTATTGATATGGTTGTCGTTAATCTGTACCCCTTCAAGCAGACAATATTAAAAGAAGGCATTGATTTTACTACGGCAATTGAAAATATAGACATCGGCGGACCTACAATGCTGCGTTCTGCCGCGAAGAATTTTAAAGACGTTGCGGTTGTTACTGACAGCGAAGATTACGCAAAGGTTATTGCAGAGCTCAAAGAAAAAGGCAGCATAAGCTATGATACAAAATACAGCCTTGCTCTGAAAGTATTTGAAGCCACAAGCCATTACGACACTTTAATAGCCGGTTATTTGAAAGAATACGCATCAATTAATGAATTTGGACCTACACTTACTGTCACTTATGAAAAAGTGCAGGATATGAGATACGGGGAAAACCCTCACCAATCTGCGGCATTCTACAAAGAAATAAAAGGAACGAAAGGCTCTCTTGCAAGCGCAAAACAACTTTGGGGCAAAGAACTCTCGTATAACAATATAAACGATACAAACGGAGCGCTTGAAGCTCTTAAAGAATTCGGAATAGAAGAGCCTGTAGTAGTTGCCGTAAAACACGGCAATCCCTGCGGCATTGGCAGCGCCGATACTATCGCGGAAGCGTATAAAAAAGCATATGAAGGCGACCCGCTTGCTATATTCGGTGGAATTGTAGTTGCTAACAGAGAGATTGATTTAGCGACTGCCGAATTGATAGCAAGCATATTTATTGAAGTGGTTGTAGCGCCAAGTTATAATCAACAGGCGTTTGACGTGCTTTCCAAAAAGAAAAATATAAGGCTTTTAGAGCTTGCTGATATTGGATATAACAACTACACGCGCGAGCTGAAAAAGGTTATGGGCGGAATGCTTATTCAAGACAGAGATAATAAACTGTTTGACGAGCTTAGATGTGTTACAAAACGCCAGCCGACAGAAAAAGAAATGCAAGATTTGATATTCGCTTTAAAAGCAGTTAAATGCACAAAGTCAAACGCTATATCGCTTGCGAAAGACAAAATGCTTGTTGCTAACGGCCCGGGGCAGGTAAGCAGAATATGGTCATTGATGAACGCAATAAGACAAGGCGGAGATAAAATTAAAGGTTCGGTTATGGCATCTGATGCGTACTTCCCGTTTGATGACTGCGTAAGAGAAGCGGCAAAAGCAGGAATTACGGCAGTTATTCATCCGGGCGGAAGCGTAAATGATGAACTTAGCATAAAAGCCTGCGACGAGCTTGGAATGGCTATGGTTATGACGGGCGTAAGGCACTTTAAGCATTAATGGGGGATAATTTATGAATGTACTTATTGTAGGTTCCGGCGGAAGAGAGCACGCTCTTGCGTGGAAAATAAGCCAGTCGGATAAAGTTGATAAAATTTACTGCGCGCCGGGAAATGCCGGAATGGCGCAGATAGCACAATGTGTAGATATTAAAGCAAATAATGTGGCTGCGCTTGCGGATTTCGCGCAGACAAACAATATAGATTTAACGGTTGTAGGACCTGAAGAGTCTTTAGTGTGCGGCATTGCCGATGAATTTGCGCAAAGAGGGCTTAGGGTGTTCGGCCCTAATAAAGAATGTGCGGAATTTGAAAACAGCAAAGCCTTTACAAAAAAATTCTTGGAGAAGTATGATATACCCACAGCTAAATATGTAGAATACATATCAGCGGAAGAAGCCATGGAAAACATAGGCATATTCGGATACCCGGCCGTTATAAAAGCGGACGGACTTGCGGCGGGCAAGGGAGTAATCATTGCTGAAAATGAGCAGCAGGCAAAAGATGCAATAAAGCAGATAATGATAGATAAAAGATTCGGCGCTTCAGGTAACAAAGTAGTTTTTGAAGAGTTTTTAACAGGCACGGAAGCAAGCATGCTATGCTTTGTTGACGGAAATGTAATAGTGCCAATGGAAAGCGCGAGAGACTATAAAAACATATTTGACGGCGGAAAAGGTCCGAACACAGGCGGCATGGGTTCATATTCACCGAATGAACTTTTTGACGACGATTTGGTAAGGCTTGTAGACATACAGATACTGCGTCCGATAATTGACGGAATGAAAAAAGAAAGCCTGGATTATAAAGGCGTGCTTTTTATAGGGCTTATGGTAAAAGACGGTATGCCGAAAGTGCTTGAATTCAATGTAAGGTTTGGAGATCCCGAAACGCAGAGCGTTTTAATGAGGCTTAAAACGGATATAACGGATATTATGAATGCTTGCATTGACGGGAAACTGGATCAAACAGAAATTATCTGGGATGACAAAGAAGCTGTTTGCGTAGTTATCGCAAGCGGAGGGTATCCGGCAGAATATGAAAAAGGTAAAGTTATATACGGGCTAGACAAGACTGATTCTGCCATAGTATTTCACGCGGGCACAAAATTTGACGGAGATAAAGTTGTAACAAACGGAGGCAGAGTTCTTGGAGTATGCGCTCTTGCATATAATGTAGCAGAGGCAAGAGAAATTGCTTATAAAAATGCAGAAAAAATAAGCTTTGATGACGCATACTACAGGAAGGACATAGCCAAAAAGTGAGTTTTAAAAAAAGCGGCATAAAGCCGCTTATACTGTCATTATTAATAATACTCATATTAATATTAGGCGCATGTGCGCCTGTGCAGGTATCAGGCGGTATCTCGTTAAATGATAACGAGCTGACTGTTATTGTTTTTGATGTCGGGCAAGCGGACAGCATTTTTATACATACTCCTCAAAATGAGAATATATTAATTGATGCGGCTGACAACACTGACGGAGAAAATTTGGTAAGAAACCTTAAATCGCTTGGCATTGACAAAATTGATTACTTTTTTTTGACGCATCCGCATGCCGACCATATCGGCGGCGCTGACGATGTAATAAACAGTTTTGAGATAGAAAACATATATGCCCCAAAAGTTTACCAGGACACGCAGACTTATAAAGAAGTGCTTGATGCGGCAAAAGATAAAGGCATAAAAATAACTGCTGCAAAACCGTGCACAATAAAATTATCATCCGCAACTATTAATATTCTGTCACCGACAAAAGATAAGTACAATGACTTAAATGCGTACTCAATTGTATTAAAACTTACATATATGGATTTTGATATGCTTTTTATGGGAGATTTACCGAAGGCACAGGAAAAAGATATATTAAATAATAACTTAAGCGCAGATATAATAAAAATAGGTCATCACGGAAGCGAGACTTCCACATCGGAAGCATTTTTAAAGAAAACAGGATGTAAATATGCCGTGATTTCAGTGGGCACAGGTAACGACTATGGGCATCCAAGCGATAAAACCATAAAATTACTTGAAGAATATAATATAAAAATATACAGAACAGATTATGACGGTAATATTATAATCTCAACAGACGGCAAGGATATAAATATTAAAAATGGAAATTAAAAAAGCGGTTATTGACAGGATAGAAGGGTCTATGGCTGTCTGCGAACTTGAGGACAAGTCCTTTATAAATATCAATATTAAAATGTTTGATTATAAAGCAAAAGAAGGCGACCACATACTTATTTATCCTGATAAAGTAAAAAAAGATTTAAATTATAAAGCGCCTGAAATAAATTTGGACGACTATTTTAAGAATTAATAATATATTGTAAATTTTGAATACAAATGTTAAAATCGTTATTATTTCAATATAGGAGCAATTATGGATAATACGGGCATTAAACCAGGGTTTTCGGAAAAAATAAATACTCCGGACTTTTATAAGAAAAACAATCAAGGATTCAGTAAAAATCAGCAGATAATATTCCTCGCTATAGATATTATAACATTGTTAGGCATTATATACTATGGCTACCGCACAGATGATTTAAAGGGTGCGCTGTTGATTTCGGCAATGTTCTTTGCAGTGAGTTTAATATTCTTTTTTGGATTGAAAAACAGGCAGCAAAACGAAGTAACATATGACGGCACAATAAAATATGTGGAAAAACAGGTTGAAGATTATAAGAAGACAAAGCATTATTTAAGATCGCTTATAATAATCACTTCCGATGACGGCAAAGACTTTGCATATAGCGGTATAATAAGCAGCCTTAAAAATGATTATACCACTTATTATAAGGAAGGCGATAAAGTGAGGCATCACAACGGATTTGACTTACCTGAAAAATATGATAAAAGCAATGATGAGAAAGTTGTGTGTATTTTATGCGGTCAGCTTGCAGATATTGAAAACGATAACTGCACAGCATGCGGTAAAATTCTTCTTAAATAAAAATCATATTAAGACCGAAAGGTCTTTTTTTATTGTTATTAATTCAAAAAAGTCCTTTACAAGAATAACGTTTTGTGTATAATTATATATTGTATCTTAAAGATACGGAGGGATGCCCGAGTGGCTAAAGGGGGCGGACTGTAAATCCGTTGGCGGCGCCTACGATGGTTCGAATCCATCTCCCTCCACCAATAAGCTATTTATTTTTAAGCATCTTGTGTAAAAGCAAGATGTTTTTTTATTGCAAATATTATTTTCATATATCAAATAATTCAGTTTTCAGAGGTTTGTTTAGTTGAAATCAGAAAAACAATTAGGGAAGGATGTAAAGTTTTCATGATTATTAAAACTAAGCTTTTGTTTAATGCAAATAATTATGGTATAATTCTTGAACAAACAGTTTAGGAGTTTAGCAAATGCATATAAATAATCTAAGCCTCATATTCAGCATTTTTATATTTTTGATATTTGCTTTTGTGTTTACTCAATGCATAACGGTATTTTATTATTATATACGTTCTAAAGATAAAATTTTAGGGATGCAGGCTCTGCTTAATTTTTTCCCGATGATAATATTGGGGGCATATATTGTTTCACTTATGATGCTGGCGATTAATATAGTGCCGTTTGACAATATTGCGAGTTTAGTTTTCGCAATAATAATAGCTTCTTCTATGGTTATTACAGAATGCTGCTATATTATATACTTGCTGAGTTTAATGCCTTTGTCAAGAAGAGGCTATATGAGAGGCGCAATAATATGCATCGGCGTTTCGGCTGTATTGCTTTCAAATATTTTAATATGGATATTTATGGTTAAGGGATTTACCCCGCAGGTATTTATGTATGTTATTTCATATTTTCTTCCTATTACGATGTTTTTGGTAGTTATCTGCGGAATATTAGGATTTTGCCTTGTAGTAAAAGTAAAAGACAGAGTAAAAAGGCATCATTTAAAAGAATACAGCTCTATTTGCATGACATTTCTTCCGCTTATAATACTAGATATAATTTTTAATAATTCTAATTTAATTATATTTACATTAGTCGGATTTATCGGGGGCAGCATATTATCATTTTCATATTTTTCAAAATACTTTTATTCTAACTACAATTCGGAAGTCGACGAAAAAAACATAGAGGAATTTTATAAAAAAAATAATATTTCACTGCGCGAAAAAGATGTAATAAAGCTGCTGCTTATGGGGCATTCAAATCCTGACATTGCTAAAGAACTTTACGTTTCGGAGAATACTGTTAAAACTCATATAAAAAATATATATAAAAAATTAAACATAAACAACAGATATCAGCTGATAAATAAAATAAAGATTCAGAAAAGCAATTAAAGATTATCGGCTATTTTAATAATTTGATTGTAGCGGTTGTATGCGGCTGTTCTGCTTATTTTAGGAGAGAAATATTCACATAACTCCGATAAGGGTGAAGACGGATGTTTAAGACGCAGAAAAGCGGCTTCACGCAACCTGTCGTTTAAATAATCAAGACCTTTTAAAGCTGAAATTTTTTGTATTGCGGATATCTGCAATTCCGAAGAATTGACTGTCTTATTAATATTAGCGGTTTCGCTGTTTACAAGCCTAACCGTTTCGTTTCTTATATCTTTTAAAATAAAATAATTTTCAAAATCCATCATCGCCTTATGGGCGCCTATGAAAGCTAAAAAAGTAGCTATGCTTTCTCTTTTTTTTACATAAACGGAAACATATTCAGACCTTTTGAGAATATTTGCCGTTACATTATTCCTGCCAAGCAAGTCGCATATATATTTAGCTTTTTTTTCATTATTTATTTTAAATTCAAGATGATATGCTTTTGAAGGAGAGTTAATATAGCCGCATCCTAAAAATATGCCTTTTAAGTATGCCGACTGCATTGGCTTTGTCTGCATAAATTCAGATGTAATATCAGTTTTTATTACCATATCATATGTATCAAATATTTTATAGAAACTTAATATTTCAATACTTGAAAACTCATCTTCAAAATCAAGGATATAAAAATTATTTTTTTTGAAATTGCCGCCTTTTTTAATATAAAGCAAAGGGCTGCAACCAAAGATTTCTTTTATAACCGAAAAATATCTTCTTGCAACGGATGCGTTGTCACATGAAAAAAATAGTTTTACTTTTCCCCTGCCTAAGAATGAAATACTGCCTGCGCTTTGTATAAAACCGTAAAGCTCGGATATTAAATTATTATCATTTACAATAGGGGCTGCGCTTATTGTTGATTTTAAATCGGAAGCATATTTCATTTTAAACCTAATTAACCGCTATGTAGTTTATAATTTTTTCTATGTCATGAATGATATATTTGCCTTTAACTGTTAAAAAATTATCTGCTATTAACTTGTATTTATCTTTATAAGCATCTAAATCGCCGGGTGTAACTATAATTGAGCCTTCAGATTGATAATGCTTAATTATATGGTTCTCAATAAGTATATCTTTATTATAAAGCACATAATCAAATACTTGATTGCCATTATATAAATGATTTTCTATTGCTTTTAAATGTGAGGAAACAGTAAAATTGTCTGTTTCGCCGCGCTGAGTCATAATATTGCAGCAGTAGTATTTCTTTGCTTTGCTTTGAACTAAAGCGTCCTGTATTCCGTCAATTAAAAGATTTGGTATAACGCTTGTATAAAGACTTCCGGGACCTATTATTATCACGTCCGCGTCAAGCAGAGCTTCTATGCAATAATGAAAAGCTTTTGCATTTTTGGGTTCTATATAAATTCTTTTTATCGGGCTTTCTGATGCATAAGAAATTAAAGGTATGCATGATTCGCCGGATATTTTTTCATTATTGTCAAGTTCCGCCGTTATTCTCATATCGTCAAGAGTCACAGGAAGAACAGTTCCTGAAATTTTTAAAACATCGCTTACGGCTTTTACAGCTTCCGCGAAATTTCCTCTTATGCAGCACATGGCGGCTATTAAAAGGTTGCCCATAGACTGGCCTTTTAATGAGCCGGTATCAAAACGGAATGATAGAAGCTTGCTCATTTCACTTTCATCATCCGCCAGAGCCGTTAAACAGTTTCTTATGTCGCCGGGAGGGAGTATGCCAAGGTCGTCTCTAAGCATACCGCTGCTGCCGCCGTCGTCTCCGACGGTTACAATTGCAGTTATGTTTTTGGTATATGATTTCAGACCTTTGAGTATAACGCTAAGGCCGCTTCCGCCGCCCATTACAACAACTTTATATCCGCATTTATTTTTCATCTATTTTTTATCCTTTGTAATATCTCGATGCTCAATACTGACCCAATGGTCATTGGCTTTAAGTTTTTCATACAATGCGTTGGCAATAGCAACGGAACGATGCCTGCCGCCGGTGCAGCCTATAGCTATTATGAGCTGACTTTTTCCTTCATTTGTATAGTACGGTATTAAAAATTCAAGCATATCATGTAATTTATTTAAAAATGTATTTGTCTGCTTAAACGAAAAAACATAATTCATTACACTTTCGTCAAGACCCGAAAGCGGTTTTAATTCGCTTATGTAAAAAGGATTTGGTAAAAATCTTACGTCGAAAACCAAATCTGCATCTACGCATATTCCATATTTAAAACCGAACGATGTGATGTTAAGCAGAAATGAGTGCGACGCCTTGCTGTCTGTAAACATCATTTTAAGCGATTCTTTATGTTCTTTTATTGTTGTATTAGTGGTGTCCATTGTGTAGCTTGCTTTTTCTTTAATGGGAGCAAGCTTTTCACGTTCTTTTAATATGCCGTCTTCAATGCGTCCTGTAGGGCTGAGAGGATGTTTTCTTCTTGAGGACTTGTATCTGTTTATTAAAACTTTATCATCCGCTTCCAGAAATAGGATTTTAAAATTTATTTTTTTCTTTTCCATATCTTCTATAGCAGTTACAAGGTCGTCAAAAAACTCGCCCACTCTTATATCAGATACCAAAGCGGCCTTTGTTATTTTACTTTCCATATTTAAAAGTTCTACGAACGGATAAATTAACTGAGGCGGGATGTTATCAACGCAATAAAATCCCAAATCTTCTAAAGCGCGTATCGTTTCGCTCTTTCCGGCTCCGCTCATGCCGGTGACTATTGTTAAGTCCATAATTACTCCTCCTCAACATTAATTATCTGGAAGGCTTTTATGTTTGCATCTTTTAATATATTCAAGCATTTTTCTATATTTCCTACTTGACATGATTTATGAGCATCCGAAGAAACTAAAATTTTTACGCCGTTAGCTGCTGCAATTTTCGCATCTTCCGCTGTCATATAACCATGCCTGTTGTTTATTTCCAAAGCAATATTTTTCTCTGCGCACGCTTTACTTAACTTGTCAATATCAATAAAAAAACGCTCGCCCGGATGTGTAAACGCAAAAATGTTGTCGTATTTATTAATGCATCTTATAAATATTTCGGTATTTCTTTTTTTGCAATAGTTTTTAAACAAACCCATGTACCGCGCAAAAAAATTCATAAAATAGTAATACATAAATTTATCAAAACGGATTAAATAATGCATTCCCACAAGCAGATAATCAAGTATATCGCTGTATTCATCTGCATCTATTGTGCCGTCTTGGTTTATTATATTCGCTTCGATACCTAAGTATATATTTATATTTTTATATTTATCGCGCAATAACTTTATTTCATCGCGCATTTTGTACAGTTGTTTTTTCTTGACACCGTAGAAGAAGTGGCCGCCGCCGTGGTCGGTAATGCAAATTGAAGAAAGCCCTTTTTCTATTGCGCTTTTAACGTTTTCTTCTATTGTATTTTTACCGTGACTGTATATTGTGTGAGTATGAAAATCTCCAGTAAGTCTCATTTGTTAATACCCCGTTATTTTAAGTTATTATAACATATATAATTAAATTATGATTTGCATTTTTTTAAAGATAAAACTTATTATATTTGATATAAATTGAGAATTATTATATTTTGGGATATAATATAAAAAATAAATTTTGACTGATACAACTAATTTCCAGGAGGCAATGTAAATGAAAAGAATAGCAGTTTTAACCAGCGGAGGCGATGCACCCGGAATGAATGCCGCTATACGAGCGGTTGTTCGAGCTGGGATTTACTACAATCTTGAAGTTTTTGGTATATATCAAGGATATGCAGGGCTTATTGAACGTGAAATAAAAAAAATGGATATTTTATCTGTAGACGACATAATACATCGCGGAGGGACGATATTAAACAGCAGCAGAAGCAAGTTTTTTATGTCTGAAGAAGGAAGATGCGAAGCCAAAAAAGCGCTTGACGAATTCGGCATAGACGCACTTATTGCGATAGGGGGAGACGGAACATACAAAGGCGCGCTTACATTAGTTGAGCTAGGCGTTAATGTTATATGCCTTCCTGGAACTATTGACAATGATGTTGCAAGCACTGACTACACAATAGGCTTTGACACTGCAGTAAATACGGCGGTTGACGCCATAAGCAAAATAAGCGATACCTCAGCGGCGCATAACAGAGCTCATACAATTCAGGTAATGGGCAGGAGCGCAGGCTACATAGCGCTTTATTCCGCTGTTGCAGGCGGTGCAGAAAGCGTGGTAATTCCTGAAGAACCTGCTGATTATGAAGCAATTTATAAAAAGATGCTACAAAGTATAAATATGGGAAAACATCACAGCATATCGGTTGTTGCCGAAGGCGCAGGCGATTATATGGAAATCGCGAAAAATATGATAGAGCATACCGGTATGGACACAAAAGGTACAAATCTTGGTTATCTGCAAAGAGGAGGATCTCCGTCGGCATTTGACAGAATACTGGCATCAATTATGGGCGCTATGGCAGTGGAACTTATAGTGCAATCAAAGAAAAATTTGGCTGTGGGATTTAAAGACGGGAAATATCAAAGTTTTGATTTAGCAGAAGCTGTAGGCATGAAAAAAGAAATTAATAAAGAAATGTATAGAATATTAAATATTATTTCTATGTAAAGGTTAAGTGAAATGAATAAAACGAAAATAGTATGTACGCTAGGTCCTGCGTGTGATACTGAAAATATTTTAAAAGAAATGCTTCTTGCCGGAATGAGGATTGCGAGAATGAATTTTTCTCACGGTACGCATGAAGAGCATAAGAGAAGACTTGATTTGGTACGAAAAGTTGCAAGCGATACGGGCATTACACTTGGAATGATGCTTGATACAAAGGGTCCGGAAATACGCATAAAGCAATTTAAAAACGGACAGATAAATCTAAAAGAAGGTCAGATGTTTACGCTTGCCTGCTATGATACCGAAGGTGATGATACTAAGGTTTCGGTAAATTATAAAGATTTATATAAGTCAGTAAAAGAAGGCGACAAAGTATTGCTTGACGACGGGCTTATTACTATGGAAGTTGCTGATATAAAAAATAAAGATATTATACTAAAAGTGCTTGTAGCGGGTGTGCTAAGCAATAATAAAAGTATTAACCTGCCTCACAGCAAACCGAATTTACCGTTTCTGACAGATATCGACAAAAAAGATTTAATGTTCGGAATTGAAAACAATGTTGATTTTATTGCGGCGTCTTTTGTACGCAGTGCGGAAGATGTAAAATTACTCAGAGGATTTTTAAATGAAAACGGCGGGGAAGATATCTGGATTATTTCAAAAATTGAAAACGGAGAAGGCGTTATAAACATTGATGAAATAATTCAGGCAAGCGACGGGATAATGGTGGCGAGAGGAGATTTGGGTGTTGAAATTGATGCTGAACTAATACCCATAACTCAAAAAGACATAATAGAAAAATGCAATATAGCTGCAAAACCCGTTATTACCGCAACACAAATGCTTGATTCAATGATCAGAAACCCGCATGCTACAAGAGCGGAGATAAATGATGTTGCCAATGCAGTATTTGACGGAACTGACGCCGTTATGCTTTCGGCGGAAAGCGCCGCAGGCAAATACCCTGTCGAATCCGTTAAGACGTTATCCAGAGTTATATACCGCACTGAAGCGAGCGAGAGATATTTTAAAAATATAAAAAGAGATTTTACAGGGTCAATTTCAAAAACAAATGTTATAGGGCATGCAGCGTGTGAAATAGCAGAAAAGCTTAAAGTCAAAGCAATAATAGCTCCAACTGCGGGAGGATACACTCCGAGGCTCATATCAAAATTCAGACCGAACTGTATGCTTATAGCATCTACATGCTCGAAAAGCGTTATGAGAAAGCTAACATTGGTTTGGGGGGCGTATTCAGTATATTCGCCTGTTCAATCGGGGTATGAGGATTTAGTGTGCAACTCGGTAAGAAATGCTGCGGAAGAAGGGCTGTTAAATGAAAATGATCTTGTTGTGGTTACTTTCGGCATGCCTATTAATGTGACGGGTACAACAAACAATATTAGAGTTGCAAGAGTGCATGAAATGAACAACTGCGGTATAAAATAAGTATTTACAAATTATAGTATACTAAATGATGTTGTATTTTTAATATATTGTGCTATAATTTTGTATACAATATTAAATTATGGAGAATAAATATGGCTAAAAATAAAATAAAATGTTCGGTTATAGCCGGCGTAAATAAGGGATCTGATGTAATTGCAACTGATTTTTTTGTTAATTGTCTGACTATAATGGTTGGCAAAAAACTTATAGGCAGCTATGCGATAGATATTAAACATACAAATACCGAATGCTATGAATTAATAGATGATGAAGTTTTGGAATATAATACAAGCAAAATTTTGCATGATGAAGCAGATTTAAGAAAAGAAATAGAAGAATATATTTATAATAAAAAACAAGCCGGCTCAATTATTGCAGCAGTTAAGTTTAAAGAAAGCGGAGATATAAGCATACTTGAAATTGACGAAAAACGCCTTACATTTTTAATAAACGCTATGAGACCGCATCCGCTTACGCAGTTTATTCAAAACTAAGCGCCGTATGGCGCTTTATTTTTTTATATCAGATATTATAATTGACTGGGGTACTTTAAAGCTTTTATCGTAAAACCAGACACTATGCATATCTTCGCTGTCGGTTATTTTATCAAAACTTGTTTTTACATATTTTCCTTTTGCTTTAGCAGCTATTCTTCCGTCTGACAACATAATATAACCTTCAGCTTCATATATCAGCCTGCTGTCTTTTGTAAGTTGAGCTACAATAAAAATATCTTCTTCAAGCGGAACCGGGTGCAAAAAACGCGTGCTTAATTCAGCGGTTACAGCCCAGCCATTATCGGGATCTTCTATCATGCTTACTCTTCCCAAAATTTCGTCAAGCAAAGTGCATGTAATACCGCCATGCAACCTGCCCGGGTAACTTTGATAAAACTCAGATAAATTCGCAACGCTTATTATTTTATTATCATTAGTTTGAAAAAAATGCAGTTTGAGACCTTTTTCGTTATGCAGCCCGCATAGCAGACACATACTAGAATTATTCTGCATTTTTGTAATTTTAAATTCCATGATTTTCACCTTTTGCAATTATATACCAATTTGTTGAATTTATCTATAGCCAATTACAATATTTAATATATTATATATTAAAATAAATGTATAATTATTCATTTTTTTCTTGATTATTTTATTTTTGGATTATATAATACTAATTAATATTTTACACGAGGAGAATTGAAATGAAAAAAACTGTTATTATACTTATAACATTACTTTTATTAGTTGCAATGCTTACGGGATGCGGAGCTCCTTCGACAAAAGGACTGACACTGCAGGATGGTAAACTTTTAATCGGTGTAGACGATTCATACAAACCGATGGAGTACATTGATGAGAAGACGGGTGAGAGAGTTGGTTTTGATATTGATCTTGCCAATGCTCTAGGTAAAGAGCTTGGAGTTGAAATTCAATTTGTATCAACTGCATGGGATTCCATATTTATAGGCCTTGACGCAGGCAAATACGACTGTATTATTTCATCTGTCAGTATGACAACCGAAAGACAACAAAACATGGAATTTACAAAACCATATCTGTCAAACGGTCAGGTTATAATTGTAAGAGCCGGAGATACCAGCATAAAAACAGTTGCTGACCTTGCGGGCAAAAAAGTAGGCGTACAATTTCAGACAACAGCTGATACAGCTTGTGAAAAACAACGTCAGACAATCAATTTTAATTTAATAAAATATGATACCGGCGACCTTACAGTACTTGCTCTTAAAAGCGGTAACGTTGATGCCGCAGTTGTTGACATGGCTGTAGCTATAGGCTGGATAATTCAACAGCCGGATCAATATACAATAACAAGCGCTTCACTTACAAACGAGCCTATATCGATTGCTGTTAAAAAAGGCAACACAGCATTAAGAGACGCTTTACAAAAAGCTCTTGATAACGTAACAAAAGACGGTCAGCTGAGTCAAATTTCCACTAAATGGTTAAAAGCTGATTATACCAAAAACATTGATACTAATCTTAGACAATAAATTATAAATAAATATTATTTCTGACAATTTTGTGTTATAATAAACTGACAACGGCGTTTTGCCTTTGTCGGTTTATTATTTTTAAGGGGTGAACATATGACTGCGGCACAAGTAAAGGCGTTATTTGAAGGAACACTTGTAACATTAGAACTTACATTAATTAGCATAGCAATAGGACTCGTATTTGCACTGATACTAGCCTTGGGCAGGATGTCCAAAAATAAAATTCTAAGCGGTATAACATGGGTGTACGTTTGGGTATTCAGAGGGACTCCTTTAATGCTTCAGCTAATTGTTGCATATTTTGCCATTCCGCTTTTAAGCAAGTCTTTGACAGGAAATTATCTTAATCTGAGCATGTTCGGAGCGGCAGTGCTTGGACTTACACTTAACACTGCTGCATATCTTGCGGAAATTTTCAGAGCAGGAATTCAGTCAATAGACAAAGGTCAGATGGAAGCGGCAAAAGCATTAGGGATGACATACGGACAAGCTATGATGAAAATAATAATCCCTCAGACTTACAGAAGAGTAATACCTCCTTTCGCAAATGAATTTGTTATGATTTTAAAAGATACGTCGCTGGTAATTGTTATAGGGCTGTCTGAACTTACAAGGGTAAGCAAACAATTTGCGGCTGGCGGTGAATGGAAATTTTATTTTATTGCAGGCGCCATATATCTGTTTTTAACAACAGTGTTTACAGTACTGTTTGACAAAATGGAAAAAAAGGCTTCCAAATACGAGTGATAAAGAGGTTAAATATATGAGCATGATAAAAATTGAAGGCGTACATAAGTATTTTGGGACAAATCACGTACTTGATGATATAAATTTAGAGATTGAACAAGGCGAAGTTATGTGTGTAGTAGGTCCTTCGGGAAGCGGGAAAAGCACTATGCTTAGATGCCTTAACCATTTGGAAAGAATTACTTCAGGAAAAATTTATATTGACAATGAGCTTGCAGACCACAGGGAAAATGACAAAGATATTTTGAAAGCGGACTCCAAAAAAGTTTCCTTATTATGCGCGGAACTTGGGATGGTGTTTCAGCGTTTCAATCTGTTCCCGCACAAGACTGCTTTGCAGAATATAACAATAGCTCCTATAACAGTAAGAAAGACAAATAAGGAAGAAGCTGAGGCTAAGGCGATGGAGCTGCTTACAAAAGTAGGGCTTGCTGAAAAAGCAAATGAGTATCCGTCTAGACTGTCGGGCGGGCAGCAGCAAAGAGTTGCAATTGCAAGAGCGCTTGCTATGGAGCCGAAAATTATGCTCTTTGACGAACCGACAAGCGCGCTTGATCCTGAGCTTGTAGGAGAGGTTTTAGAAGTTATGAAACAGCTTGCTAAAGACGGGATGACGATGATGGTAGTAACGCATGAGATGGGTTTTGCAAGAGAAGTAGGTACAAGACTTATATTTATGGATCAGGGTAAAATAGTTGAACAAGGCACTCCAAAAGAAGTATTTGAAAACCCGAAAAATGAAAGAACAAAAGAATTTTTTAGAAGTATTTTATAAATGTATAATTCGGAAGGCGGCAGCCTTCCTTTTTTATTATAAAATTAAATATGTTAAGTATAAATAATCGATATATCAGCCCAATATTAATTTGTTGCAAAGCCTAAAAATACTTTAGATTAATTAAATTATAAATGCAAAATAGTTTTTAATAAAACAAATTTCTGATATAATAATAAAACGCTAAAAATATCAGGAGCAGTTATAAAAATGAGATTTGTAACGGAACTTTTGTTCGCAAAAATTATTGTATTTTTAATCAATATTATAAATCCTCAAAAAGGAACTTCTTTTCCTGGAAAGATAATTAACAAAATTGACAGTAATTTCATAGGAAAATTTAAAGGAATAGATTTAAATAAAGTAGTATTTATAACCGGAACAAACGGCAAAAGCACGCTTACAAATCTGCTTTATCATATACTTAAGAAAAACGGGTTAAATGTAATATCAAACACGGAAGGCGCAAATCAAAAATGCGGTATTGCGACTGCTTTGATTAAAAACTCGACTTTACTGGGCAAAGTAAAAGGGCAGTATTTTATATTTGAAATCGATGAACGCAGCCTGTATCAAATATACCCTTACATTAAAGCAAAGCACATGGTTATTACAAATATTCAAAAGGATCAGGTTCAGCGAAACGGAGATCCTGATTATATTGTGCGGAAGTTACGAGAAGTTATAAATTCTGATATGACGCTGTATTTAAACAATGATGAGCCCAGATGCAAATCGTTTGAAGATTTGAGTGAAAATATAGTTTATTTCGGAGTGGATAAGAACAGCCAGTCTTTTGTAAAAAACGGCTTTTTGGATATAAGCATGCCTTGCCCTGTTTGCGGAAGAAGGATAGAGTTTAATTACTTAAATGTCGATAACATAGGTAATTTTTATTGTCCGCAATGCGGCTTCGCTTCGCAGAAAATCCCTGATGTAAAAGTTGTAGATATAAATTATGATATGGACAGGTTCAGCATTAATAACCAGATTTTTCAGATGCCTTACAATGTTCCTTTTATGCTGTATAATTATTCCGGCGCTGTTGCGGTCGCTTTAAAACTGGGATTAAAAATTGAAGATATTGCTTCAGCATTTGCAAGCTTTAAAAATGTAGGCGGCAGGATAGAAAGCATAAGATACCATAAAAAAGTAATTAAGTATATAAGAATAAAACAGGAAAACCCGGAAACGCTACAGTCTGCCATAGACAGCGTGGCAAATGATAAAAATGAAAAAGTATTTATTCTGGGGCTGAATGAAATTGTAGATTTTGACCCGCATTATACTAATACGTTTTATGCTTATGACTGCGATTTTAAAAATTTAATTAATTCAAATGTAGCTAAATATGTTTGTTTTTCAAAATATGTATGTTATGACACGGCTTTGAGATTCATATATGAAGGCGTAGACGAAGAAAAAATAATAATTCTGCCGACAAAAGATGTAAGTATTTTACTTGATACAATAGATAATCTTCAGTGCGGTAATGTTTATTTAATAACGTGGCTGAAAACTTTCAATCAGATAAAAGAATATGTTAGATCAAGCCAAAAACTGGAGCAGCAGCAAAATGGATAATATAGTTTTAAAAACAGCTTTTTTATATCCCGATATTTTTTGCCTTAACGGAGAGCGCGGCAATATAAGCGCTCTATGCAGGACAGCGGAGCGTCTTGGCGTAAAAATGATGGTGGATAGGATAAATTCACCCGACAGCGCGATAAATTTTGATACTTATGATATTTTTTATATACCTTCAGGAGAACTTAAATATATAATTTCGACTGCGCAGGCGTTGAATAAACAACATTCGAGCATTAAAAAAGCAATTGATGGGGGAAAAATATTTTTAGTAACTGGAACCAGCATTGCCCTATTCGCGGACAAAATAATACGCGCTGATAAAAGCGAATATTCCGCTCTGGGTATAGGGAATTTTGATTGCATGGAAAGAGCGGAAGTGTACGGAAATGATTTAGTTTTTGACACTAAGGTGTTTGATAAATATTTAAGAATTACAGGATGCCAGATAAGCTTAATAAATACGATTTTAAAAGGCGGGGCTAAGCCTTTGGGAGAAGTAGTTTACGGATACGGCAACAACGGCGGAGCGGATGAAGGAATAATTATCAATAACTGCATTCTTACAAATGCTTTAGGTCCGGTCCTTATAAAAAATCCGCAATTGGCGGCGGCGGTTATCCGTCTTGCTTTAAAAAACAGAGATATTGATATAAAACTTAATGATGTTGATTTTGAAATTGAGAATAATTCGGCAATAAAAATCTGGGAGTTTATCGAAGAAAAAATAAAGAAATAATATAAGGAGCGGCGAATGAAAGCGGTAATAACTGTAATAGGAAAAGACAGGACAGGAATTATTTATAACGTAAGCAAAATATTGTATCATCATAATGTAAATATAGAAGATCTAAATCAAACAATAATGCAGGACAACTTTACGATGCTTATGCTTGTTAACTGCGCGAAAATGGATTGCACTTTTGAGGAACTGAAAGCGGCATTGCGCGCTGCCGGTGAAAGTATAGGCATGTCAATAAGGATACAAAGAGAAGATATTTTTGATGCAATGCACAAAATATAGGAGATAATTATGCCGCTTATTAATAAAGATATTTTAGAAACAATTAAAATGATTGAGAGAGACAATCTTGATATAAGAACCACAACGATGGGGATATCGCTGCTGGACTGCGTGTCGCATGACCCTAAAGTGACGGCGCAGAGAATATACGACAAAATAACAAAAAAAGCGCATAACTTAGTCAAAACAGCCGAGGAAATAGGAAAAGAATTCGGAATACCCGTAATAAACAAACGGGTAGCAGTGACTCCGATATCGTTAATCGGAGGCAAAGCTGATAAAGATGATTATATAGAAATAGCCGCGGCTCTCGACAGGGCTGCGCTGGAGCTCGGCATAGATTTTATCGGCGGATATTCGGCTTTAGTACATAAAGGGTTTACAAATAATGACATTGCTTTTATAGACTCTATTCCGCAGGCATTAGCGGAGACCGAAAAAGTATGTTCAAGCGTAAATGTCGGAAGCACTAAAGCGGGCATTAACATGGACGCCATTAAAATGCTGGGCTATATTATTAAAGAAACGGCATATCTTACACGTGAAAGCGAATCGTTGGGGTGCGCTAAATTTGTTGCTTTTGCCAATGCTGTCGAGGATAATCCATTTATGGCAGGGGCATTCCACGGAGTCGGCGAGCCTGAAGCAGTTATTAATGTAGGCGTGTCGGGACCCGGCGTTGTGAAATCCGCTCTGGAAAAAGTAAAAGGCCGCTCAATAGATGAAGTTGCCGAAACAATTAAAAAAACGGCTTTTAAAATAACTCGCGCAGGAATGCTTGTTGGTAATGAAATGAGCAAAAGGACGAATATTCCGTTCGGAATAATGGATTTGTCACTAGCCCCTACCCCTAAAGTGGGGGACAGCGTAGCTGAAATTCTTGAGATAATGGGGCTTGAAAAATGCGGCACCCACGGCACGACAGCCGCGCTTGCTTTATTAAACGATGCCGTAAAAAAAGGCGGAATAATGGCATGCTCGCATGTAGGAGGACTGAGCGGTGCATTTATTCCTGTAAGCGAGGATGCCGGCATGATTGACGCCGTTATTTGCGGAGCACTGACATTTGATAAGCTTGAGGCTATGACGAGTGTATGCTCAGTAGGACTTGACATGATAGCGGTTTGTGGAGATGTGCCTGAGAGCACGATATCAGCGATAATTGCCGATGAAGCGGCTATAGGCGTTATAAACAATAAAACGACCGCAGTCAGGATAATACCGGCATACGGGAAAAAAATAGGGGATGTAGTAAATTTCGGAGGACTTTTAGGCAAAGCGCCTGTTATGGCAATAAGCGAATATTCCAGCGAAGAATTTATTATGCGAGGCGGAAGAATACCAGCACCTGTGCACAGTTTTAAGAATTAGTATAGTAAAAAAATAATAAGAACTGCCAAAACGCAGTTCTTTTTTTATTAAAGATTTATTTCTCTGTTAGTGATAAGTATTCTCTTACGGTTTGCTCATCGCTGTACGGAATGTGCTGTTTATTGACTTCCATATATTTATAATGCCCCATGCCTGACAATACTACGCTGTCGCCTTGTTTTGCTATAGACAGAGCGTACTGAACGGCATCTTTTCTTTTGCCTATTGTTAAAACATCGGAATTTTGCGGAATGCCTTTTTTAATATCTTCAA
>JAAZOI010000073.1 GCA_012797825.1 Eubacteriaceae bacterium
CAAATTCATGCCTATATCATTAATAACAATCTGGCCTATTATATATTTGCTGTCAATATTTTTAATATCGTCGTATAAATTCAATGCGTTTATATCAGAAACGGAATCAAAATCATATTGTGCCGCAAGGAGCATATTATTTTGTATGGCGTCAGATGTAAAATTATTAAATTCTTTTATGCCTTCGCTGCTTTTTGATGATAATACTTTGTTCACAATTATTGGCAGACAAATAAGCAATATTCCAATAGCCGCAGCCGCAACAGATAATATTAAAATAATTTTTCTCTTCATTCTCCCACCGCATTGCATTATTTAAAAAGATACCCTTGTCTTTATATAAAGGCAATGGTACTTAATATTTAATTTTTTTATCTAAGCTGATTTTTTAAATCTGTAAATACCGAATGCTCCCGCCAGTAAAAATAACGTGCCTATCGCGACAAGTGTTCCCGTGTTTACATCAGTTCCGGTTTTCGGCAGCTCTTTTTTGCTAACTGCAGTGAAAATCCATTTACTGCTGTTTTCTGCTCCCTGATATTCATTGCCGGTCTGTTCGGGTAATTTTACCGATATTTTCATAACACTGGTTGTATTCGGATTAAACGTTCCCAGACTTAAGCCCTCGCCCGATGCAAAATCGCTCATTTTGCCGCTGTAAATTTCATTGCCTTGAAGAAAAACCTTAACCTGCAATTGCTTGAATAAATCAGCGCTGCCCAAAGGAGGTTCTTCTTCAACCCTGCCGGTTTTTAAAAACAGTTCAAACGCAGCGTCATAATTGTTCTTAATTGTTACCGTTCCCTCAATATAATCCCCCGGGTTTAAATTAAGTTCTTCGAAGAACTTATTGTCTGAAGGAATTATTTCAAGTCCGGTATTATTGCCAACCACTTGCCATGTCTCTGCCGATATCGGAACAGAAAAGAAGTTCATAATCAGCATAATCCCCAAAACTGCACTGCCCAAAAGCGCCAGAGCTTTTTTTACTTTTAATCTCATATTAACCTCCTTCGTTTAAAGACAGGTAAAATTAATTCTATGCCCGCTTAACTTAAGGTGTCGGCTCTTCATTTACCGGTATCCATTCCTGCACTCCTGCTGCCGGAATCTTACCGTTTACGCCATTGACGCCGTTAATTGACCATTCTGTCAAAAACGCATAATGCGATGCCTGCACTGCCTGCGCCTGGACATTTATTGAAAACGTGGCTCCCTGATAATTGTTGTCCATAAGCGGACCGCTAAACGAAATACCGTCAAGCAATTTTGTTGTATTCGTATTTTGTGCTGTAAGTATCTGTTTATAGTAATACCAGCCGTCTTCTCCCAATACCCAATTTGCAGTATCTATATTTAGATTAACCACATCGGTGCTCAAAGCCCTTCCCTCATACCCGGGCAACGGTGTCCAAGTAGGCGTCAGTTTTACTCTTACGTAAGTTTCTTTGCTTCCGTTGCTTACTACATATACTTCTTTATCGTAAAAATCACCTGGGTTAACATTTAAAATTCCGTCAGAAGGGAATTCAGCCTCGCCCAATTTATCATACAACGTGATTTTTACTGTTCCGGCCCTGAATGTATTAATAACGGGATCCGCTGTATACGAAAGCCATTCAAGCGCTGCGCCGGAAAGCGCCGCTGCCGCGAATATGGATGTAAGAAGTATAAGTCTTAATTTATTTTTCATAATTTATATCCTTATTAATTTTTAAGGCTGCGCAATTATCAAAGCGTCGAGTTGTGCTTTAGCTGCTGTATAGTCAAGCCCTTCCGCCTGAACACCGTAAGCCTTTATTCCTATATTAAATGATTTGATCGCGGAATTTGCCGCTGATGAGTCAATTAACACGCGAGTAAATAAATCGGTAGTAACAGCAGTCGGCGCAAGTTGTGTTTTGAAATAGAATATTGTGTTTGTGGCGTCTTTTGCTTCCCAACCTGTCAGGTCAAAATTAAAATCAGCAAAAGCGTCAATCAACGCAAATGAGTTTGCATCACCGGTATATGTAAGTTTTATTGCTACCCAAACATTTTCCAAATCGCTTGCATTTTTAACGCTCGGATTTTTAGGAATTTCTCTTCCCGGAACTATATTATTCGCAAGCGTTTGTCCTAGCGGCGCCGTTACTCCCGCGCCTTCCCCGTCATAATTTAAATTATCCCACAAAGGTTCTGCAAGTTTAATGTCAATGCCGTTGCTGGCTGTAAACGTGTTTGTTTTTGCGCTGGTTACATCTGTAAGATAAGCCAATGTAAAACTTGCAATTATTGATGCTATTGCTACAATAGCGGTCAGTCTGATTATAGTTTTCTTTTTCATTTTAAAACTCCTTAAAATTTAATTTTTATATGTTATAGGCTATGACTTTGCCGCTGCACATTTTTTTTTCCGATAATCTTTGAAATTGCGGAAACCAAAATTATAAGCGTCAAAATACATACAGCCATTACCATACCTTGTTTTGTTTTTATAAACATTGTCAAATATCCCAAGTAAGGAATGCTTATAAGTGTTTTGCCTACCAATCTGTCAAAACTTATAGGCGCGTCTTTGGCATTATTGGCATCGCCCTTTGTTGTAAATTCTCTGTTCTTCTCATCAATATTAACAACGCGGTGTGTCGCAACCATTGAGCTGCCG
>JAAZOI010000074.1 GCA_012797825.1 Eubacteriaceae bacterium
ATATAGCATTTAAAATAATTAAATCAATAAAGAAAATCCAAAACGAGCAAAAGGCAATTTCAGACGTAGATTTCAAGCCAGTCCAAAATGTTGAAAATAACAGCAATTCTAAACAAATTAAAAAAGAAAAAACTAAAGCAGATATTACAGGAGATATTATCTTCGGTAAAATTGGCAGGCAGACACAGCAGAGCCTTGATAATATTTACTTAAAACAAACGGGAGAATACATAACATCAGGCGGTAAGTTGTTTTTTGCCGAAATTGTAGATACCCGTCTTCGCTCTTATATAAAACTGTATTTTAATGATGATGTAACTTCCGCCGAAGCAAGAATTAATGCCGATAAAAGCGAGATTACTGATTTATACGATAAAATAAAAAAATTAAAACATATTATAATCAACGGTAAAATTTCATTCGATGAATACAGAAACGAGCGTTATATTCAATGTTACGGGCTTGCACAAATGGATGCGAATGAGTATATTGATGAGTCTGAGCAAAAACGTGTAGAGCTCCATTGCCATACGCAATACAGCGAACGCGACGCCGTATCAAAAATTGAAGATTTATTTTATAAATTAAGTAAAATGGGGCATAAAGCAGTAGCTATAACAGACCATGCCGGAGTATACGCTTATCCTGATGCGTACGCTTTGTCCGAAAAATATGGCATAAAAGTATTATACGGCACTGAAGTTTATATGGTGGACGATGAGAGTCTTATTCTAAGTGCGGACATAGACGAGAATATTGATTCTGAAATAATAGTGGTAGACGTTGAAACAACAGGACTTTGCGCCAGAAATGATGAGATTATAGAAATTGCGGCGGTAAAAATTAAAGACGGTAAAATTCAGCAGGAATTTTCATCTCTTGTCAGACCTAAAATGAAATTGCCCCAAAGGATAACCCAGCTTACATCCATAACTCAGCAAATGCTTGATGAGGCGGACGGCATAGGCGATGTAATTAAGAGGTTTAACGAATTTTGCGGGGATTGTTCTATTCTGTGTACTCACAACTCATCATTCGACTCGGCCTTTATAGACAAGGCGTTAAGAGAAGCGGGGATATACGAAAGATTTTGTTATCTGGATTTGCTGCATTTGAGCAGACGCCTTTTTACGGATCTCAAAACTTATAAATTAAAATCAGTAACGAAATATTTAAATATAGAAATAGGGCACGCGCACAGAGCGCTTGACGATACAATAGCCGCGGCAAAAGTTTTAATAAACATTTTATCCGCCGCTAAAGCTGACGGTATAAGCAAAATAAATCAGCTTAAAGAATATAAAAAAACAGATGAAAGCGAAAAAAAGGTGCCCCATACGCATTGCGTGATACTTGTAAAAAACCATCAGGGGCTGAAAGATTTGTACAGGATAATATCAAGCTCCAATCTTTTGCACTTCTATAGGAGACCGAAAGTTTTTAAAAGCGAAATAAGAGCTTATAAAGAAAATTTTATAGTAGGAAGCGCATGCGATTCGGGCGAGATATTCCAATCTTTTATGGATGCCCGCTCAGACAGTTATATAAAACATCTGGCACAATTCTACGATTATTTAGAAATTCAGCCAGTCGGCAACAGCATGCATTTGGTTAATGATAATATATTGTCATCGA
>JAAZOI010000075.1 GCA_012797825.1 Eubacteriaceae bacterium
ATATCTTTCAAGAGGTGATGCTTTCCCCTCTTTTGCTTCTATATCTTTAAGCAGTTTAGTAGCTTTATCAGTAACAAAGATTTTACTTCCGTTAATTGATAGATACCCAGTTAACACAAGTTTTTCAACTCCTGCATTAATCTCTTCATAATTAAATATTGAGTGATTAATAAAATCGCCTGTGCTAATAACACTTTTCCATCTGAAGGTATTGTCTTGCTTTTTAGAATATAATATTGATATTAACAGCCATGCGTCTATCCATGTAAGTTTAATATCATTTTCCAAGACTATTGACCTCCCAAATGATAAATAAAATTATAGTTAAGGAAAATAATCAGCTAAACTTTTCTGCTGTCTTACTTGCTTTTGATAAATTTATGCTTTATTGAAAATTAAGTTTATAAAATAATTCTTTATTATTTTTCTAACCCATATTCTGTAAATTTTAGCTATCTGATTTTTATCTACGCTGTGTAATAAATCTTTATTATTAGTTATATAATCAAGCATCTCTTCCGCTGAATTAAAGCAAAACGTTTCTTTCAGATAATATATCTTTTTGTTAACCATATTTACAGCGGCAATAATTGGCACTTCTTTCAGAATATCAAATCTGCTTGGTTTTAAAATACCGCATTCCCAATATCCGCGATCCAGAATAATTGATAACAGCAAACCGCTCTGCGTTCTTGCTTTAATCAGGATATTTCCAAAACATTCATATTGATGCGAGTATTCAACTATAAATCCGTTTTTATTTAATTCATTTAACAGACTATCTAATTCCATATGCATCCCCTATTCTTAATTACCATCACCCCAGCGGCAAATTAGCAACCGCGTTTAAGTAAATATCAGCAATATTTCCGCACATAAGTTCATAATAAGCGCAAGACGCTATCATCGAGGCGTTGTCCGTGCAGTATTTCGGCTGCGGAATATAGAGCATATACCCGTTATCCTGCGCCATTTCCGTCATTCTCTCTTTAAGCCTTGAGTTTGCCGCAACCCCGCCCGATAACGCTATTGTCTTAATGCGCGTTTTTTTAGCCGCAAGCTGTATCTTCGCGACAAGCACGTCAATTACCGCTTCCTGAAACGACGCGCTCACATCATCTGGGTTTACTTCAATGTTTTTCATGTCCATGCTGTTTAAGTAATTCAAAACAGCGCTCTTAAGCCCCGAAAAGCTAAAATCAAGGCTTTCGTGTTCAAGCATTACTCTCGGAAAAGCTATCTCGTCCCCTCTTCCGTTTTTAGCGTGCGCGTCAATCTCAGGTCCTCCAGGGTACGGAAAACCCAGCACGCGAGCCACTTTATCGTACGCTTCGCCAGCCGCGTCGTCTATCGTTTTTCCCAGGGTTACTATATCGCAGTAGTCACGAACATGCACTATATTCGTATGTCCTCCCGACACAACAAGCCCCAAAAACGGAGGCTCAAGAGTTGGATATTGCAAATAATTTGCCGCTATATGCCCTTTTATGTGATGCACGCCGATAAGCGTTTTTTTGCTCGCGTACGCAAGAGCTTTAGCGTATGAAAGCCCTACAAGCAATGCCCCAACTAAACCCGGGCCGTATGTAACGCCCACGGCGTCAATGTCGTCAATTGTAAGATCCGCCTTTTCAAGAGCTTCAGCTACAACGTACGGAAGCATTTGCAAATGGTTTCGAGAGGCTATTTCAGGCACTACTCCGCCGTATATTCGGTGAATGTCTATCTGTGTTGACGTTACTTCCGATAACAGCGTCCGCCCGTTTTTCACTATCGCCGCACTTGTCTCGTCGCACGATGTTTCTATTCCGAGTATTAATTTATCTTTCATTAACCGTCCTTCGTCTCAGCCTGTTTATAAAAGTCATAAAAATGCATCCCATGCCCATGCACGTTGCCATGAATGTTATTATAAAGCCTATGTACGGCACATAAGCCAGAGCGGTTATTATACATACTATTACGAATATTCCCCACAGGCTGCCTTTATGGAATACGCTTATTCTGTCCGCTATCGCTTTAGCGAAAGGTATAACTGATATCAGCGCCGTAAAAGCGTATATTCCGAGTAAAAATACTCCCGGAATTATGGTAAGCACAAACGCTATAAGAAGTATTATCGCAATAGGCGCGCCTATAAGGAGTCCGAGTCCCGCGAAAAACGACGCACCCGGATGTGATTTTAATAAATTTGTACAATTATCCATAAACA
>JAAZOI010000076.1 GCA_012797825.1 Eubacteriaceae bacterium
CATAGCCATATTAAGTTTTGTATTATTAAAGTGGAAAAAATTAAATCCTGTATTAGTTATTTTTATCGCAGGTTTTATAGGAATCTGCGTTTATTCAATAATTTAAATGCAGAAAAATAATAATTTTATAAAATTTTTAAATTTTTTTTAAGTAATATTGATTAAAATTTATCAATGTGATAAAATATCAAACGTTTTAAATTTTAATGTATTGTTTAATTATTTACCCATAAACTAAAATAACGGAGGTTACTTAAAATGAAAAACAAAAAAATAGTATTGGTTTTATTAGTTGCAATTATAATGATTATGTTTGCTGCATGCGGCGGCGGCGGAGCGGCAAAAACCCCGACTTTAACTGATGCTCATATGACAACAGAACTCAATGATAACGGCAATCCTGCCGACACAGTTGACACTTATGCTGCTACAGCGGAACAATTTATTATAACAGGTCAATTAAAAAACGCACCTCAGACAGACTGCACATTTGTTTGGAAAAAAGACGGTAAAGAAATAACAAAAACAACAATGAAAAGCGGAAGCATGTCACCGCAGTTAATTTACAGCATGATAGAAAATAAAGGCACAGGAAGTTACTCTGTAGATATCTTAATAGGCACAGCTACAACACCTGCTGCAACAATTAATTTTACGGTTAAATAAAGAATAAATTATTAAAATAAAAGCACCTGTGTATTACAGGTGCTTTTATTTTATTTCTTTTAAGTTAAATATTAACAAATGAATTTAACGGCTTTTAAAGAACGAAAGTCGTATATTAATATTTTTTCATTTAATGAGAATATACAATGAAATTAAAAAAAACCATCCCGATTTTACTTGTTATATTTGCTTTGTTGACTTTGGCATCATGCGGCAGCCCAGGCAGCAGCAAGGGGAGTACGGACTCAACAAAACCTACTGTAGCAGGTGTACATATGACATCAAAATTAAATAACGACGGCACTGCGGCGGATACCGTTGACAGTTACTTGGCAACTTTAGGAAAATTTATTGTAACAGGGCAAGTGAAAAATGCACCTCAAACAAAGATTTCTTTTGTTTGGAAGTATAACGGCGCCTCCTTTATAACGACCGAACTGATAACCGGAGATACAATGCCTAAATATATAAGTAACAGTGTTGATAATTACGGAAAAGCAGGCAATTATTCCGTTGAAGTTTATTTAGTGGAAGACAATACTCAACCAGTTACCTTTGCTAACTTTACTATTAAATTAAACCCTCTGCAAAGAAGCATTTTTCTGTATAAATAAAATAGTTAATATTTTTAATACTAATAAAATGGATTATAAATACTTATTTAATGAAATAAATTTTCATCTTTTAAATGATCCGCATCCGAGCAAATATTTAGATATACTTTCTAACAACGGAATTTTTAAAGAATATCCGTTTAATATTCTTCTTGCGCAAAAACAAACAAAACAATGGCTGAAATATCATCCCGAAGGCGTAGTATGGAACCACACATTGCTTGTTATAGATAAAGCTGCGGAAGTAAAGAACGAGAGTAAAGATCCACAAGTTTTTATGTGGGCGGCGCTACTGCATGATATAGGCAAACCAGATACTACAAAAGAGTTTAACGGTAAAATCACATCATATAATCATGAAAAAATAGGAGAAAAACTTGCAGAAGAGTTTTTATTAAAAATGGAGTGTGACGCAGAATTTATAAAAAAAGTTAAAAGTTTAATCAGATGGCATATGCAAATATTGTTTGTTATTAAAAATCCGAAATTTGCAAATATCAATGAAATGACTAAACAAACTGATTTAAATGAAATAGCTTTGTTGGGTTTCTGCGACAGGATGGGAAGACTTAACGCAGATTTAGATGATGAAAAACGAAATATTGCTGCATTTATTAATAAAGTAACTTTAATGAAACAATGATTTTCTCTTTAAAATATGCAATTTTATTAGTTTATCAATAAAATTTTGCAAGAAAAGTTTACAAAATTAAAAAAATTTAGTAATATAAAAATAATATTTTTAAAAGGTGGAATTAATGATAAGTATTAAGTAAATTAAATGTGCATAGCTGTATAATATATCGAATATATAATAGTATATATAGCTGTATTAAAATTTTATAAGGTTTTTTAATTGTATTTCGAACCTATTAAGTTATTTTAAATAAGGTTTATCGAAGGAATTTCAAGAGGAAAAAAGAAAAGGTAAAATTTTAAATGGAGTTACTAACAAAGTTAAATCATAAGAATCAAAGCGAAATTATTATTTTAAATGCACCTAAAAATTTTAAAA
>JAAZOI010000077.1 GCA_012797825.1 Eubacteriaceae bacterium
CGGTTGTTTTTCTTTTTATATTTTACTGCAAGGCTTCCCGCCATTTTCGGCGCGAGCTATATGGGCGCGGCTTTAGGCAAAGAAAATTACGGTGTGTTTATCGCGCTTGCTGCGGGAGCGGTGGCATTGATTGTTCTGGGAGTTGTGTTCAAAGACAAAATTTACGCTCTTATGAAAAAATACGAGGAATAAATAATTAGTAATTAAAAAGATATTAAAGCGCGCATTTAAATGCGTGTTTTTTTGTATTGAATAATATTTACAAGAATATTATAATTATGACAATGGGGAATATACATAAAATATGATGTTTTTATAACATTGCAATAAGTAATTAGTAAATTAGAGGGGTTAAGTATGGAAATAGCTATAGTTGTTAATACATTATTAATGCTATTTGCGTTTATGATATTCATTTTAGCTTATATAAGAACTACAGGATATAAAAAATATGAAAAATTCATGCGTAATAATGAATATGCAAAAGCAATAGATTTGTTGGAACAAGATAAATATAAAACGATATTTATGCAGGGGCACCATCTTAATTTAGCATATCTGTATTTTATTAACAATGATTATGACAATTATATTAAAGCTAAAGAAAAAAGCGCGCATATAAATATTGCAAAAGATGATGACAGTTATTTGTGGATTGTGAATTCATCTCAAATTATAGAAATAATTCTGATGTATTTGCACGAGGATATAAACGGAGCAAATGTTGCATACGAAAAATTAATAAAAGATAATGATGAATTAGAAAAAAAATCATATTTTATTCATTTTGGAACATGGAGATTGCTTAAAGTTTTAGAAATGATATATCTGTATTACAATAGCAATTACGATAAAGCAAAACTGATTTATGAGTACATATCGTCATACACAAAAAATAATACGGTCAGAACACTTGTCTCTTATTATGCATGCAAAATATATGAAATTGAGGGAAATTATGAAGCAATAAAAGCTATTATCGCAGATATTGATATTCAGAATAATCCATATGGAATATACTTGGATAAGTGGAGAGCAAAACAATGAAAAAGAAAAACAATTCTCTATCAACCATAATATTAATTACTATAATTTCAGTGTTGGTATATACAACTACGTCAATAAATAATTTAAGCATAAAAATAATCTTAATTTTTTACACAATGCTGATAGTAGCAGCGTTGATAGCTGTGGGCAAAATGTATTCCAAAATTAATAAAGAAATGGAATTTAATAAATTAATATTATATAGCGAATATAGAAAATTGGCAATTATGCTCGAACAAGATGAGGACAATAAAATGTTTGGCAAGGAGCAGGATAGAGCGAAATTTTATATATATTTTATCAGTAATAATTATGACAAATACATAAAAGCCAAAAAAATTTATATTGCAATGGATTATGAAAAGGAACCGGAAATATATTTTGTGATATCTAATTTGCTTAAAATCACAGAAATGATTTTTATGTATCTGCATGAAGAAGTTGATAATGCAAATGAATTGTACGAGAAATATTCACAAAAGATTATAGACAATGATAAAAAACTTAATGAAATTGATATAAAAACATGGGAGTTATTACAGGTTTTAAAAATGATACATGAATATAATAACGGCAATTTAAATGAAGCTAAAGAAATGTATAAGCGCATTTCAATATACGCATATAACAATACTGTTAAAACATTGATTTCATATTATATGTGCAGAATATACGAAGTTGAGGGAAATACAGAAGCCATAAAACATATCCTTATTGATACTGATATCCAAAATAATCCATACGGAATATATTTGAATAGATGGAGAGTAAAACAATGAAATCTGTTTATAGAAAGAGTATTATAATCATCGCAATATTTGTAATATTTTTAGCTGTTACGCAATGGATATTATGGTATCATGCGTCCGAGAAATATATTCCTCCACATGATTATCCTACATATGATTCCCTGGAACAGTATACTAAAGAAAACACTAATTCGCAAAATTTATATAAAATTATTGCAAAAAATGAAGATTATGCAGTCAGTTTAGTGTATAGTAATGATTCTTCTGATTTACAAATATTATCAAAAATACAAAACGGAAAATGGCAACTATTAATCAGAGATTATGACTATAAAATTAAATTTTATGCGTACAAGAATGTTAACCGTGATTTTCATTTTATTGATTTTTTTACATTATTAAATAATAATACGAAAATTGTTGTAGTTGAAAAAGCTGTAAACAGTACAACAATCGGAGAGTATGTTCCTGATGAAAAAATAGAAAAGTTTAAAAACATAAGCGACTCACAAAATACAATATTTAATTTCGCTGCAAAGCCGAGCAGAGAAATACATGCTATATATACATATTATGTTGGCTTTATTGATAATTTTGACAAAGATACATATACACTTTACATAAACGATAAAGCATATCCATACAAGCAATGGAAAAAGTTACTCAGATAATTAATTCCCATTAACCACTATATAAATTAGCAAAAAATCAGATATGCGTTAGCACGCATTTATTATTAGTGCACTAAATTATCGATTAATGTATTTACTTTTTTATAAAATTATGGTTTTATAAGAAAGTAATTTATTTACGGTAAAAATAATATATAGGAAGTAAAAATTATGATTGAAATAGATGTTGCAAAAAAACTTATGAAGGATTGTTTCTATACTTGCGTGCTATGCAAAGGCGATAAACTTCACATAAGCCAAAAAAGCGGCGTTGCGCCTATGATGGAATTTATTGAAAAGGGAATTGATTTAAAAGGCTTCTCCGTTTCCGATAAAGTAGTCGGAAAAGCGGTAGCTTTATTATTTGTTCTTGCAGGCGTTACCGAAGTGTACGCCGAAGTGATAAGCAAACACGCAATAGCAGTTTTGGAGAAAAACAATATAGCTTTTTCGTTTGAAAAAGAAGTTGATAATATAATAAACCGCAAGGGCGACGGCTTGTGCCCGATGGAAGAAGCAACCTTGAATATTGACGATCCCAAAGAAGCGTATGAAGCGATAAAGGCAAAGCTGGAATTCTTTAAGGCGCAAAAACAGGGCTGAAATTTACTGCCGTAAGAAATCTGATATTTAATAAGAATACAAAATAAAAACACACGGAATACGTACCGTGTGTTTTATTTTATAATGGTTTTATCTTATTACAGAAACGTTAACAGCTCTGAGTTTTTTGCTGTTTTTCGGGTCTGTTTCAGTATCAAATGTTACTTTTTGACCTTCAGTAAGCGATTTATAACCGTTTGAAACTATTGACGAAAAATGTACAAATACATCTTCCGAACCGTTATCGTTGGAAATAAATCCATAACCTTTTTCTGAGTTAAACCATTTTACAGTACCGTAATTCATATAGGCACCTCCTGCATTTATTGTACCCATATAAAAACAAAAAACTCACATTTCGCAATCATCAACTAACAATGACTTACAAAATTGTGAGTGCATGGCAATATTTTGAATACTGTGATAGTATATGCTGTTATGCGCGTTTTGTCAATAAATTTTTTGTATGTATAATGTTTGAGTTTGATGTTATATTATTTTAACATCATTTGATATACTAATTGCTTGAATAATTTACCGTATAGTAATATTATATCTCTAAATGTAAATAAATTGAATTTAAATATTTGAATTTTTAAGGAGCTTTAAATGGCAGAGAATATAAAAACGTTTATATCTGGAGACGCAATGATTGGCGGAGAGGTTTTTAAAAAAGCGTGGAATAAATATCTGGGATCTTATGGTGACGCGTACGTATACGACTGGGAGACTGACTGGGACAAACTGCAGTACCGCCGTCTTGAAATAGAAAAACGCGGACCTGAAATAGAGGAACCAGTAAAAGAAGTAATTATGTGCGGCGCGGATAAAGATGTGTTTTTAGGGCTTTTTGTTCCCGTATCTTCAAAGCTAATGGATGCCATGCCGAACTTGAAATTAATAGGAGTATCGCGCGCGGGGCTTGAAAATGTGAATGTAGAGGATGCAACAAAAAGGGGCATTGCCGTATTTAACGTGCAAGGCAGGAACGCTCACGCGGTAAGCGATTTCGCCGTGGGAATGATGCTAGCCGAGTGCCGTAACATTGCAAGGGCGCACTATGCCATAAAAAACGGCACGTGGAGAAAGACGTTTGTAAACAGCGATTATATACCCGAAATGCGGGAAAAAACAGTAGGAATAGTCGGATTCGGACATATCGGAAGATTGGTTGCTCAAAAACTTTCGGGCTTTAACGTAAAAATACTCGTGTACGATCCGTATACTTCAAAAGAAGCGATAGCAGATGCGGGATGCGAAAAAGCGGAGCTTGAACAGCTGTTTAGTCAAAGCGATTTTATAACGCTGCACGCAAGGCTTACGGAAGATAATAAAAAAATGATAGGCAAAAAAGAAATATCACTAATGAAGCCTACGGCTTATTTTATTAATACTAGCAGAGCGGGGCTTGTAGACCAGGACGCTTTAGCGGAAGCTCTGGAAAGCAAAAGCATAATGGGCGCGGCGCTCGACGTATTTACAACCGAGCCGATTGATGAGTCCAGCAGGTTTTTAACGCTTGACAACGTAACGCTTACAAGCCATCTTGCGGGCACAACCGCGGATGCTCTTGCGAATTCGCCGTATCTGCTTTGCGAAGACATATTAAAGCTGTTTGAAGACAAAGGACCGAGGTATTTTGTAAATAAAGAAGTGCTTCAAAACAAAGAGTTTATAAAGTGGCTTGAAAAATTAAGAAATATATAAAACGGAGAGAGACAATATGCACGTTATAATATTGGATGTAGGAACATCAAGCATGGCTTCAAGCGTGTACTCAGACGCGGGCAAGTGCTTATTTACCGCAAGCAAAGAATATTCAACCGAATTCATTTACCCCAGCATGGTTGAGCAAGACCCGCTTATATGGAGAAACGCCGCATTTGAGGTGCTAAGTAAAACCGCCGCGTTTGCATCTCAGAAAGACTTAGATATATCCGCTATTGCCGTAACAAGCCAGCGCGCATCGCTAATAGCAGTAGATAAAGACGGCGAGCCGATGAGAAAAGCTATTATGTGGCAGGATAAACGTACCGCAAGCGAGTGCGAAGAGATGGAAAAGCATATCTCAATGCGTGAACTGTACTTAAAAACAGGCTTAAGACTTAGTCCGTACGCTGTGCTTCCCAGAATTATATGGCTTAGAGAAAACGAGCGGGATACTTTTAATAAAGCATATAAGCTTATGGGCGTGCAGGATTTTGTTATTCACAGTCTTACGGGGCAGTACAAAACCGACTGGACGCAGGCGGCAAGAACAATGCTTATGGATATTACAAAATTCTCGTGGGATGATGATTTGCTGAATATAGCGCATCTTAACAAAGATAAGCTGTGCGAACTTGTGCCGCCCGGAAGCGTTGCGGGCGGATTGACGGAATACGCCGCAAATCAGACAGGACTAAAAAGCGGACTGCCAGTTATAATTTGCGGAGGCGACCAGCAGAACGCCGCCGTGGGATTAAACGTGATAAAACCCGGTGTTGCGGAGGCCAACACAGGCACGGGATCGTTTATAATAGCGCATGCTGAAAAACCCGTGTTTGACGACGACTGCAGGCTTATTTGCAGCGCTTCCGCAATTAAAGGCAA
>JAAZOI010000078.1 GCA_012797825.1 Eubacteriaceae bacterium
ACAGCTAATAAACTGCATATAAACAAAATAAAGCTTGATAATTTAAAAATAAGACTTGCGAATAATGAAGTTGAAAAAACGCTGAAAAAAGGATACGCGATAGCTTATAAGAATAATAAACTTATAAGTAATATCGGCGATGTTTCGCTTGATGATAATATAGAATTAAAATTCGCGGGCTTTAACTTAGGAGCAAAAGTAACTGATATAAAAGGAGAAAGCAATGGAAAAGGCTAAAAAGTTTGAAGATAAATTAAAAGAGCTTGAAAATATGGTTATAACTCTTGAAAGCGGTGAAGTGGGGCTTGAAGAGTCAATTAACGTAATAACAAAATCAAGCAATTTAATTAAAGAAATGGAAAAAGAGCTTTTGGATACCGAAGACAAGTTGAAAATACTTGATATAAACAACAACACAATAAAAGACGCAACAAAGGATTTTGAATAAATGGAATACGAGTCTGAATTAAAAGAAAGAGCGCAGCAAGTAAATAAACTGCTTGAAAAATTCGCGCCAGCAGGCGACATACCGCCGCTGCTTAAAGAAGCGATGGAATATTCACTTTATGCGGGCGGTAAAAGAATACGCCCCGTGCTGCTGATGGAAACCGTAAAAATATGCAAGGGACCGCTGAATTTGGCGGAACCGTTAGCCGCCGCGCTTGAGATGATTCACACTTACTCTTTAATTCACGACGACCTTCCCGCAATGGATAACGACACGCTAAGGCGCGGAAGACCGACTAATCACGTAGTGTACGGAGAGGCGATGGCTATACTTGCAGGCGACGGGCTTTTAAACTGCGCGTTTCAGACTATGACAGAAAACATTCCGTACAATGACAGCAGATATTTAAAAGGTTATCTTTTGGCTATGAATGAAATAACTCGCGCGGCAGGCCATAACGGCATGATAGCGGGACAGGTGATGGATATGTTAAGCGAGGGCAAAGAGCCCGATAAAGATACGCTTACTTATATTCACAACCACAAAACGGGGGCGCTGTTAACCGCGCCTGTTAAGGCGGGTGCGCTGTTATCGCTCTGCGATGAAAATACTTATAAGTCTTTAACTGATTACGCTAAAGCGTTAGGCCTTGCGTTCCAGCTAGCGGACGACATACTTGACATAAAAGGCGATAAGGGAAAGCTGGGAAAATCAACAGGCAAAGACGAGCAATCAGGCAAGCTTACTTATCCGCTCGTATACGGCATGGATAAAACGTACGAAAAAATAAAACAGCTTAACAAAGAAGCTGCCTGCGCAATAGAGCAATTAAATATCGAAAAAGAATTTTTGATTAATACCGCTGATTTTATATGCAGCAGGGATTATTAGATTAATATTGAGAATTTATTTACAGTATGTTATAATTATTCAAATTTTCATATGACTTTTAAAGGAGCCTTTTATTGGAGAAAGTCAGATTAGATACTCTTTTGTTTGAAAAAGGATATTATTTAAGCAGAGAAAAAGCCAAAGCCGCCATTATGGCAAGATGCGTGCTTGTTAACGGCGCATATGCCGATAAAGCCGGCAGCATGGTTTTAAGTGACTGCAATATTGAAATAAAAGAAAATAAAAACCCCTATGTAGGCAGAGGCGGACTGAAACTTAAACGCGCAATTGAAATTTTTGGCGCGGATATTAGCGGCAAAGTATTTTTGGATATAGGAGCCTCCACCTGCGGTTTTACGGACTGTCTATTAAAAAACGGAGCAGCTAAAGTATACGCAATTGACGTAGGGTACGGTCAGCTAGACTACAGTCTGCGAAATGACGATAGGGTAAAAGTGCTTGAACGCACTAATTTCCGCTATCTGCAGTACGAAAAAATAGGGCAATTATCAGACGGCTTTGTAATGGACGTATCTTTTATATCCGTTTTAAAGCTTGCAGAAAACCTGAAGAACTTTTTAAAGCAAGACGCATTCGGAATAATATTGGTAAAGCCGCAGTTTGAATCCACAAAACAGCAGATAGAAAAAAACGGAGTAATTAAAAGCTTATCAACTCATAAAGAAGTGCTTAAAAATGTGTCTTCGGCTTTAAATGAGCTGGGCTATTATATAAAAAACATGACATATTCAGATATTAAGGGCGCTAAAGGCAATATTGAATTTTTATTTTACGTAACGCTTAACGAACAGGATAATTTGCCTGATATGGAAAATATGATAAATATAACAGCGCAAGCCGCACATGAAGAATTAGCGTAGATAAAGGTATTAAATGAAAAAAATAGGAATAATGTCCAACCCGATAAAAGATATAGGTCTTGAATACACAAAAGACGTGCTTTCTTTTTTGGATAAACGCGCCGAAATATATCTTGAAGACGAGATTTTTCACTTAAAAAAAAGTGAAAACATAAAACTGCTTACGCCTGATAACGCCGATACGCTTGATTTCATAGTAATACTCGGAGGGGACGGCACAATACTCGACGCGTACAAAAGCCTTGACTTTACAACAACCCCCGTGTTCGGAATAAATTTAGGAAAGCTCGGGTTTTTAACGTGCGCCGATAAATCGGAATGGCAGTATTATCTGAATTTAGCTTTAAAGGGCGAATATATTATTGAGAACCGCTCGCTTTTAGAAATGAAGCATTCCGACCGTGTGAGCGTCTCGCTTAATGATGTTGTAATATTTAAAGACAACGATCAGGACGGAGCAATAAACCTGCTTGTATATGTAAACAATGTGCTGCTCGCAGAATACGACGCCGACGGAATAATCATCGCGACTCCCACAGGCTCTACAGCTTATTCGCTCTCTGCGGGAGGACCTATTATCAGCCCTAAATCGGAGGCGCTGCTTTTAAATCCTATAAGACCGCACACGCTTTCAAACAGACCGATAGTGCTTGCGCCGGGAGAAAAAATAAGTATTATGATAAAACGCGGAAAAGCAACTGTGCGCTGCGACGGCAAAAAATGCATGGATATTAA
>JAAZOI010000079.1 GCA_012797825.1 Eubacteriaceae bacterium
ATAATTCTGGCAATAGACCATAACGCAAAGGACAATGAAAAACGTTCTTGCAACAGCGTAAAATTCAATAACGATGATACGCTTGCTAAAAGCTCGCATGTGTTTACTAATGAAGAAGTAAATATAATATTAAATCATAGTATGCAGCTTATTGAAAAATTCGCAAAAGAAATTTTGTCCGGCGTAACAGAAGCAAGGCCGTTTAAAAGTTCGTGTGAATACTGCGAATATAAAAATGTGTGCAATTTTGACACATGCTTTGAGAAGAACAAATACAGAAAAATCGAAAATGTAAATAAAAATACAATAATAGATAAAATCAAAGGTCAAAACAATGAATAAGATATCAGCCGAAGAAGAAAAAATAATTTTCGATAAGATAAGTAGGGCAATATTAAAAAATCAGGAAAAAATGACGGATGAACAGAAATATGCCGTTAATTTTAACGAGAATAAAAATATATTAATTTCGGCAGCTGCAGGCAGCGGAAAAACGTTTGTTCTTGTGCAGCGCATTTTAAAATTAATAGCAATCGATAATAAAGATATCAGAAAAATTCTTATAGCGACTTTTACTAACGCGGCAGCGGCGCAAATGAGCAAAAAAATATATGACGCTTTAAATAACCTTATTTATGAAGAAAATATAAACTCAAAACATTTAAAAGATCAATTATCTTATCTTTCAGGCGCGGATATAGGCACGCTTCATTCATTTTGCATAAAAATATTAAAAAGTTACTTTTATGTAACAGATGCTCCATGCGATTTTTCAATAATTGACGGAGATGAAGACATATTGCTTAGGGAAGAGGCTCTTAGTGAAGTACTTTCAAAATTATATGAGGAAGGCGATGATAAATTTATATCTTTAAGCGATACATATATTACGGCAAAAGGAATTGATAATTTAAAGCAAATTATTTTGCAGTCATATGATTACGCCCAAAGCAGGCCGGAGGGGCTTAATTGGCTTAAAGATGAAATTGAATATTATAAAGCATGCACAGATTTAGAAAACAGCAAGTGGACAAAACAGATTTACAGTCAATATAACGAGATTTTAAATAATGCCATAGAGCTGCAGGAAACGGCAATTAATCTGGCGTGCGGTGTTATAGATGATAAAAGCATTAACCAGCTTACGGAAGAAAAAGATAAAATAGAGAGCTTATTAGCCGCATTAGAAACAGGCGACAATATTATGGATATATGCAGCGCATTTGAATTTGCAGCGCTGAGGATGCCTCCCAGATACAACGGACCTTTAAAAGATAATATAAAAAATATGCGCGATAATGCAAAAGCTCTATCGCAAAAAACAGCTAACAGCATAAAATTGTATAGTTTTGATAAAGCGCGTAAAGAAAATGAAAAATTGTATATAGTTTTATCATCATTATATGATGTCATTGAAAAATTTGACGAATGCTATAAAGAAAAGAAAACTAAAAGAAAAGTTATAACTTTTAACGACTGCGAGCATATCTGCCTCGAAATTTTAAAAAACAAAGATATAAACAGAGAAATTAAAGAAAGTTACGATTATGTTTATATAGATGAATATCAGGATATAAGCATGTTGCAAGAAGAGATTTTAAAGCTGATATCTAAAGAAGACAATATGTTTATGGTCGGGGACATAAAACAGAGCATTTACCGTTTCAGGCTTGCGGAACCCGATATATTCAACAGCAAATTCGAGCTTTACAAAAAAGAAAAACAAAAAAACGAGCTGATTATTTTAAACAAAAACTTCCGCAGCGGCAAATATGTAATTGACGCCGTCAATGCTGTTTTCGGTTCAATAATGAGTAAAGAATCAGCAGATATTGAATATGATGATGACGCAAAACTGGCATATAATGAAAATAAAGAAAATGCAGGCGCTAAGACTGAAATTTACATATTTACAAAACCTGAAAAAAAATCAGATGATACAAATGAAGAGTCTGATATGACGCCTGAGGAAGACGATTTAGAAGAGTATGAAAATGCGGAGCTGGAAGCAGTAAATACAGTTGAGATAATAAAAAACCTGCTTAAAAATAAAATATTTGATAAAGAAATCAATGCTTACAGAAATGCCGAATATCGGGACATTGCTATATTATTATCAAGCGCAAATGTAGACGGACCGCATTATGCGGATGTTTTTACACAAAATAATATTCCCGTATTTTTTGACACCAATAAAAACTTTTTCGATAATATGGAAGTATGTATTATCATAAATCTGCTTTCCTTAATAGATAATGATTATGATGATATTGCGCTAATATCAGTTATGAGGGCGCCGTTTTTTGATTTTTCAATAAAAGAAATGTTTAATATCAGAAAAGAATGCAATACAGGATTTTATTATGAAGCAATTAAACATTATATTGATAATAAGAATGATAATCTAAGCTCTAAACTCAGAGAATATAATAATGTTATTAATAAGTACAGAGCTTTAAGCAGGCATATTGGAATATACGATCTTATAGAAAAAATTTACGATGATACAGGTTACTATGAATATGTAGCCTTGCTTGAACAAGGAAGCAGCAGGAAAGATAACCTTACAAAATTACTGGATATTGCCCAAAAATATGAAAAAAGCGGCGCATGCGGATTATTTGGCTTTATTAATTACTTAAATAAAATAAGAGCAAATCAAACGGATAATTTTTCATTAACATCTGCTGATAAAAAAACAAATTGCGTAAAAATAATGAGCATACACAAAAGCAAAGGCCTTGAGTTTCCCATAGTCATAGTAGGGAGAACGGCAAAAGAATTTAATAAAGCGGATTTGCAAAAAGAAATAATATTTCATAAAGAGCTGGGTATAGGGGCTACGTTTTATGATATAAACCTCGGATATAAATGCGACAGTTTAGCTAAAATTGCAATTAAAGGCGCAGTAGAGGATGAAATTACCGCAGAACAAATGAGGCTTTTATATGTTGCAATGACAAGAGCCGAGGAAAGACTGATTATAACTTGTGTAAAAAGCGCCAAAGAAATAGAAAGTAAAAAAAATAAATGGAATAAGGCAATATTATCAAATCAAATAAAATCATTTAATACTTATTTAGATTGGCTGATGTATGCCATTATGGAAGATGATTTTACATGGAATAAAGATATATTTGATATACATTTTACCCAATGTAAGAATGAAACAATAAATAAAGAAAAAAAACTTGCGAAAAAAGATATATATAAATTACTATCAAGTGTAGATAATGAATTATTAGATGAAGAAATTTATAACAAATTAAAATGGATATATGATTACAACGATGAAATTAATTTGCCGCAAAAATTAAGCATAACACAGATAAAAAACAAAAAATCCATAAAAAAATATATGTCGTTTGAAAATGCTGATGAAAATAACTTCGCACTCAGAAAAGGCCAGATCACTCATTACATAATGCAGACATTAAATTTAGAAGAAATGAAAAAAGGCGATTACGAAGTTTATATAAATAACTTTTTAGAAGAATTGGAATATAAAAATGTTATCAATAAAAAGGAAAAAGAATGTGTTAATGTAAACTCAATCTCAAACTTCTTTAAGTCCGAGATCGGCATAATGATATTAAACGCTGAAAGCGTTAAAAGAGAAGTTGAGTTTTATTATATTGAGAATGCAAATAAAATCCAAGATAATATATATTCTGACGATAAGAAAATATATGTTCAGGGAGTAATAGACTGCGTTATAAATATCGGCGGAGAAATTTACATTATTGATTATAAAACCGATACTTATTATAATAAAATTAGTAAAGATGAAAAAATCCAAGAATATTCTATACAAATAAAAATGTATAAAGATGCTTATGAAAAAATTATGAATGTTCAAAACGTGAAATGTATATTAAGTTTTATAAATATGGGAGATAATATATTAATAAATAATAAATGAATACAATAGAGATTAAATCATATGCTAAAATAAATCTTTGTCTAAAAGTATTAAAAAGACTTCCCAATAATTATCACGAAATATCATCGCTTATGCAAAAAATAAATTTATACGATGAAATCTTAATAGAAAAAAATGAAAATAGTATAAACGTTAAAACAAACCTTGATGAATTAAACGCTGAAATAAAAGAAAACACGGCATATCTTGCATGTCAATATTTTTTCAATCATACAAAAATAAAATCCGGAGCTGATATCTATATTAAAAAAACCATACCTCATCAGGCAGGCCTGGGCGGCAGCAGCTCAAATGCCGCTGCAGTTATTGATGCGCTTGATGTTTTATATGAAACAAATCTGACTTATGATGAAAAATGTATGCTTGGATTGAAAGTGGGATGCGATGTTCCTTTCTTTTTCACAAGAGGTACAGCTGTTGTTAAAGGGGTCGGTGATACAATAATTCTCAAAAATCAACTGCAAGGATATTATGTTATTATTATTAAACCTGAATTTGGTGTATGCACAAAAGATGCTTACGCTTGTATAAATCCTCTAAAATTAGAAAATAAATGCGACTCTGAAATTTTATACTCGGCTTATTGCGAACATAACATTGAAAAAATCAAACAATTTACAATCAATACGTTTGAAGATGTAATAGAACAAAAAACACAAATTATAAACATTAAAAAAGACATTTTAGATTGCGGAGCAATAACTGCATTGATGACGGGAAGCGGTTCTGCCGTGTTCGGTTTATTCGAAAATGATGAGAAATGCACACAATCTTTTAATAAGTTAAAAAACAGTTACAGTAATATTTTTATGTGCAATTTTATTTAATTATTATTTCAGTAAATTTTTTTCGAAAAACAAAACACACAAAATCAATAATATAGTGCCGCAAGTTATAAATATATCGGCGACATTAAATATCGCAAATTTAATAAGTCTGAAATCAAAAATATCAACTACATAACCGTAGTGTATGCGGCTGATTAAATTACCCGCGCCGCCTGCGATAATAAAAGTTATTGCAAGATTACTAAGTAAAAATTTTTTATTCTTTTTATGAGAATGAATTATATAACTTATTAAAAGTATTAAGAAAACAGATGTTATTACTATTAAAAAAGCTTGCCTGTTTGTAAATATGCTAAAAGCAGCTCCTGTATTTTCGGTATATGTCAAATGAAAAATATTATTGATAATAGGATAAGTAAAAATACCTGATAAAAACTTTGAAGCTAAATATTTAGTAAAAATATCGATTACTATAATTGCAAAAGCAACAATAAAATAAATCATAAAATATCCTTAAAGATTTTTTATGTATTATAACATAATTTTTTATATAAAAAATAATTTTTAACGGAAAATAAAGATATGAAAAAAATAAAATTTGACAGCAAATATTTAAAAATCAGTATATACGCTGCGGCATCACTATGCTGTGTTATATTGTTTTTAGTTTTAATTTATAACATATCCGATGTTTTTGAATTTATAGCAAATGTTTTTAAATATTTATTTGCTTTAATTAAACCAGTTTTATGGGGATTTATTATTGCTTATATATTATATAGGCCAACAAGATTTTTTGATAAAAATTTACTCAAATTTAAAAAAATATATATTCCCAATAAAACAAGGAAAGCATTATCAGTAATAATTTCAGTTTTGTTAATGCTGTTAATAATATTTTTAATTATCTATTTTGCAATACCGGGAATTATTAACAGCATAAGCCAAATGATAATAAGCACACCTCAGTATATGAATAATGCTGTTGATATAGGCAATAGATTAGCGTGCGATGAACGTTTTGTTAACATTTTAAACTTTTTTAATATTGATATAAGCAGTTCCGATAAAATCAGAGAAATACTATTATCGTGGGTTAGCTACTTACAATTAGCGTTAGAAAAATTATCAGGATATATTATAAATTTTATAGTAACAACAGGTAATGCTATACTGAATTTTATTTTGTCAATATTCTTTGCAATATATATGCTTATTGATAAAGATAAACTAGTTAATCAGATTTCGGGTATTGTAAAAAAAATCTCAGTGAAATTTTATTATAAAGCAAATTATATATTAATATTAACTGATGAAATGTGTTATACATTTTTGACAGGGAAAGCTTTATGTTCTTTAGCAATAACAATTTTTGTATTAATACCTTGTATAATATTGAATATAAAATATGCATTTTTAATAGCCATTATCATTGGCATAACAAATATGATTCCTGTTTTTGGTCCGATAATCGGTTCTATACCTGCTATTTTGCTTGCAATGCTTACTTCTCCGATTTATGGAATTTGGGTTTTAATTATAATAATTGTTTCTCAGCAGATTGAAGAAAATATAATTCAACCTAAAATTTTAGGTGATTCAATAGGTATAAATGCATTTTGGGTTATTTTTTCTATTGTTATATTCGGGAAATTTTGGGGAATAGCAGGAATGCTATTAGCTGTGCCGATTTTTGGGGTATTAAGGATATTAGTAAAAGATTGGCTGCGAAAACCTCCTGACGAAAATTTCAAAGAAGAGTCAGTTTTTGAAAAAGAACTACTTGATATTAAAATAGCAAGATTTTACAGAGAAAAAGAATTCAGCAGAAGAAAGAAAAAGGATTTTAGAAAATTTCAAAAAAATTTACGAAACAAAAACAGAAAGAATTAAGAAATATATTGTATAAGATATTATAATTTTGAAAATTTTTAGTTAAAACATATAAAAAAATTGACAGCTACCCTAAAGTTTGTGCGTCTTTTTACGTATATTTTTAATTTATAATAACAATAAAAAATATTTTTTAAAAAAAATTATAAAAATATATAAAATTAGCATACTAATTATTAAAAAAATGAATTATAATAATAAATACAAATTTATGCAATTTAAGAGGTGTCAATTGTTTAGGTTAAAAGAACTAAGAGAAGAAATGGGCATGAGCCAAAAAGCTCTTGCCGAAAAACTGGATATGTCGCAATCTGCAATCAGCTTTTATGAAACAGGCGCAAGAATGCCGGAAATTGTTGCTTGTAACAAATTTGCTAATTACTTTGACGTATCCCTGGATTATTTCACTAAGAGAAGCGATGTAAGGAAATATATTGACAATACCAAGCTTACTTCACAAGAAATTCAATTGTTGAGCAATTTTAAAAAACTCAACAGTACGAAGAAGTCAAAAGTATTAGCTTACATTGAAGGCTTAATGGAATAATAAAAAGCGAAAACACAATGGTAAAATATTTTAAATGTTTTACCATGTGTTTTTTTATTTGCTATAATATAATAATAATTATCTTTTCAAAAAGGCATTTATAAATGAATGTAATTAGTGTTTATCAAAGCAAACAAATTGACTTAAAAACAATTAATGAAGAAAATATTGATATAAAGAGTATTATATACAAAGCAGGAAACGCAGTATATGAAGTACTAAAAGATGAGTACGCCCCATTATATAAAAAAAAGATATGTATTGTCTGCGGCAAAGGACATAACGGAGCTGACGGGCTTGCGCTAGCGCTTATTTTAAAAAGGGCTAATTTACATACGACTATTTTAATGCCGGAAAAATATGAAGATTTAAATGCAGAATCTGCTTATTATTACGATAAAGTAAAATACTTAAAAACAGATATCATTACAATAGACAGCATAAATATTGAACGTGCCAACGAATATTTAGCTCAATGCGATATTATAATTGACGCTTTATTAGGCACGGGATTAAACAAAGACGTATCAGGAATTTACTATGGAATTATAACTTTAATTAATATGCAAAATAAACCTGTAATTTCTATAGACATTCCGTCCGGCATTAACGGTGCCAGCGGACTAGTTATGAAGCAGGCAGTAAAAGCTGATATTGTTGTTGTTATGCAGTACTTAAAATACGGCAATATTTTAAATGATGCGGACGATTACTCAAGAAGAAAAATAATAAAAGATATCTCGCTTGCAAAATGCGCCGATTGCAGAGTAAGTTTATTATCAAAAGAAGAAGCATTAAGTTATATTAAAGTATTAAATTTTAATATCCATAAATATGATAAAGGAAATATATTAGTTTTCGGCGGAAGCAAATCTATGGAAGGCTCCGCAGTGCTTACAGCTTGCGCCGCTTATAGAAACGGCGCGGGGCTTGTTCATATAGCCGCTTTGCAGGATGCCTATAAATTAATATCCATAAAAGCTCCGATTGAATCAATGGTGCACGAAATTGCAAAGCCGGATGATCTTATAAATTTATTAAACAAAAAAACCGCTATAGCTGCAGGCATGGGGCTTAATAATAATAAAGATAACCTGGAATTTTTGAAAATTTTATTAAGTTCAGATATTCCATTGGTTTTAGATGCGGGAGCTTTTGAGATAATTTCACAAGACATTAATATAATAAAAAATAAAAAAGCAGAGACAATTTTAACGCCTCATACCAAAGAATTGTCGATTTTATTGAATTGCTCAGTTGACGATATTTTACAAGCCCCAATTAACGCGGCTCAAAAAGCAGCTATTGAATTTGACAGCGTGGTAGTATTAAAAATGAATAAGACAATAATTGCGGAACCTGACGGAGAAGTAAGGATACTTGATGTTTGCAACAACGGAATGGCAACAGCCGGAAGCGGAGATGTGCTTACAGGAATTATAACATCAAGTATAAAATATACTGACAGTCTGTTTATGGCGGCATGCGCAGGAGTGTATTTACATTCAGCCGCAGGAATAAAGGCAGCGAATAATTTAAATAAAAGATATATGAACGCTTCAGATATTATCTCAAACCTTTCGGAAGTCTACAAAGAAATATTTGGAGCAACGGAGGAATAAAAATGGAACAATACTACAGACCGACGATTGCAAAAATTTATATTGATAACTTACTTTACAATTATCGGCAGTTTAAAGCTATGCTCGGCGATGATATTGAAATAGCGCCTGTAGTAAAGGCGGATGCATACGGGCACGGAGCGGTTGAATGCGCAACAGCTCTTTTAAAAGAAGGGGTAAAAACATTCTGCGTGGCATTTTTTGACGAGGGTCTTGAACTGCGGGAAGCAGGAATAACGCAGGACATTCTGCTTATGGGCTCAACTCTTGAGAGCTGGGCGGATCAGATAATTCAGTATGATTTAATACCTGCCGTTTTTGAATATAACGCGGCAAAATCTTTTTCTATTGCCGCAAAAAAGAAAAACAAAACATGCAACATTCATATAAAAGTAGATACCGGTATGGGAAGAATAGGGTTTAATTATGCAAATGCAGCCAAAGAAATACAGAAAATTTCACAGCTTGATAATATAAAAATTCAGGGCATATTTACACATTACGCTTCGGCTGATGAAAAAGATAAAGAGTACACATATCTTCAAAAAAAGAGATTTTTAGATGTTATCAGCGAGTTAAATGCAATGGGAATAGAAATACCGAAAAAACACAGCGCAAACAGCGCGGGCAGCATAGACTTAGATCAAAAAGATATGGACATGATACGACTTGGCATATCCTTATACGGCTATTATCCTTCAGGTGAAGTTGATTTAAATAAAGTGAAATTAAAACCGGTAATGCAGTTGGAAACCGAAATAGCCTATATTAAAACTGTTCATAGCGGTGACAGCATAAGTTATAATAGAAGATTCACGGCAGATAAAAACATGATTGTAGGTACGCTGCCTATTGGTTATGCAGACGGATACAGAAGAGAATTTAGAAATAAAGCTTTTGTTGAAATAAAAGGGAAAAAAGCAAATGTTTTGGGAACTGTATGCATGGACCAGACAATGGTTGATTTAACTGATATTAAAGACGCACAAAAAGGCGATAAAGCGATTCTGTTCGGGCCGGCGCTCATTAACGCTGATGATTTAGCGGCTATAGCCGGTACTATAAGTTATGAAATATTATGCGGCATAAGCAAAAGAGTGCCCAGAGTTTATATCAGAAAATAAAAATTTTATTTCATAAAACAAATGTATAAATTTAACTGCAAAGGGAAGCATTATAACAACAGTAACATTAATTATATTTTTTTATAAAATGTAATTAGAGGTTAAATTTATACGAAAGGAATGAATTGATAATAAG
>JAAZOI010000080.1 GCA_012797825.1 Eubacteriaceae bacterium
ACGGCAGCCTGTGAGAATCGTTAATCCATTTCACGGTTATGTATGGAATTTCTTTGACGAGACGTTGTATTCCTTCTTTCCAGACATTGTTTTTGCGTCGTGTGTCGGGGTGTCTTTCACTCCATGGTCTTAATGCCATAATCATCGTAATAGGGCAGTCCGCTTGGGCTAACAGTCCCATCATCTCGTTTCTGTGCGCGTCAAGATTTGAGATAATATTAACCATATCATCTGTAGAAAGCTTATTTTTTAACGGTGTGAGTTTTGTCAGGTAATTGACTAATTTTATCGATGGTTTTCCAAATGCTTTACGCGTATCATCTAAACTTTCATACAGAGGCTCAAGCGTGGGGCTTGCTCCGTCCACAACGACAATTCCGCCTATCTTTCCATGATGCTTTGCCGCGTATGTTACGGCTATATCGGCACCCATGGACCATGCGACAATTATCGGCTTGTCCGCGCCGGCAAATTTCAAAACAGTATCGGCATCACTTAAAAAAGCTTCAAAAGAATAATCATCAGCCGCGGAAGCCTGTCCGTGACCTCGAAAGTCAAATGTGATAAATTCGTACTTGCCCGCAAGGTTTTTCCTTACCCTGTTCCAAACCACGTGCGTAGAGCGGAAGCCGTTGAAAAATATAATCGGCATCCCTGCTCCGTCGCGCCATACAGGAATTGTAACATTGCCGTTCTGTACTGTTGTTTTCATCATAATTCCTTAATAATAATATCGAATATATTATACAATTTTTTTCGCGTTATTTCAGCATATATTATTATTCTATATTCCTTTGAATTTATTGCTTAAATGTGTGGTTAAGGATTGGACTTAACTTTATTTTGAAAAATATCTGCTCGATAAATGCAAACCTCATATATCCGATAAACTGCGATAGACATATTACTGCTCTACTTATTATCTGACTTCTGATTGCGAATTACTTATATCTGACTTGCCCGCTCTTCCCCTAAATCGTAGGGGCTTACCTGTGTTCGCCCGTTCTCCTTGCTCCTGCTATAAACGTAGAGACGATCATTGATCGTCACTTCTTCATCAATCTCTATAAATATGTAATTATCGAATGACTTTGTTTTATCTTAAAAACACTGCTCGATAAATGCAATCCTCATATATCAGATAAATTGAATTAGACATCCGACTGTATAATACAAGACCGCTGCTTACCGCAAAACAAATCTGACATATCCAGACCACCTGCCTCTTCATACACCGTAGGGGCTTACCTGTGTTCGCCCGTTCCGTAAGCCAAACCGCAATTATCTATTTAATTTTGCAATTTATAAAGAATTATATTAAGATTTATAATCATAGTTGATAATGTAAATATTTCATTATATAATATAATAAGTGATATTTTGAATTATTCATCTTCTTTATTTTGGGGCATTACTCCAAAAGGGGAAGGGGTTTTTCCCCTAATAAAATAAGGAGGATAATACGCATATGCATGTGACTATTAAGGATATCTGTGATATCGCTGAACTAGTGACAATGCTTTGTTCTTTACTTTTAAAAGTAAAGAACGCTTGCGGCAACAAGCGTTCAAAGTAGTCACGGGTATACTGGGCCTTTTGGCTCAGTATATTTTTATTATATGTATATTATATAATAAAATGTAATAAATTCAATATTTTTTTAAATCTTTTATAAAAATTATTACACCACATCCTTTTGCGGCCTGTTTGTAGCATACGCGTCAATGTTATCCATCTCAAGCGACAGCTTGCGCTCCTCCTCGCTTTCTTCCATTTTCTTCTGCGGCAGACTTATCCCTTCGAATATCCTTCTTTTATTCTTGATTTCTTCTTCCCTCTCCGTCTTTCCTATCTTGTACCCCCACACAAACGCGCCCATCACCGCGCACATAGCAAAGCACGCAAGTATAACCATTTCCATATCTATATCTCCTTTTCATAATTAATTAAATAAAAAAAGAGCTTTCGCTCTTTTTTATTTCTTCTTTGCCTTATCCGAGGCTTTCCAATACTTATCCGCCGTATCGTAAAACTCCCCCGCCGCCTCCGCGCTCTCAAACTCCCTTTTGGGGATAATATATACCGACAAATCGTTGACTACAAAAAATATATACTTCTCGTTTTTAGTTACCGATATAATGTTTTTCCATTGCGCGTTTGTTTGTTTGCCCCCAACGCTCTGGGCAACCCCGCCCTGCCTTATCTCAATAACCCGCGCGGGTATATCGCCTTTGTAACGCTTTGTAATCTTCATTTTTGTAATGTATATCATCACCAAATCCGCGGCAAAACCCGCGACAACAGCCGTAAGCACTACAGCAAGTATAGTCAGCGCGAACGCTTTCCTTAATACAAACAAAACAATAAGCAGTCCTATCGGTATTCCCAAAACGCTTTTTAAAAAATTTCTTCTAAGCTTAGGCACTTTCAAAAACGCGAATTTATTGCCCTGCCACAAATCGTTGACATCTAATTTAACGGTTACTTTCATAATTGCTTCTCACATAAAAATTTTTCTACGTCAGTTATTATAACAAAAATTACAAAAACCGCAATAAAAAAAGAGCCTCAGCTCTTCTATTCTATTGTTTTAACAGCAGTTTTGTTAGCTTCTTTAAAATATTGCGCGCACTTATTAAAAAATTCATCCGCGTCTTTAGCTTTATCAAAAGCCTTTTTAGGAATAACAACAGCGCTTAACGCGCTTGTAAAAATGTATATATGTCTCTTGTCCGCATCCACGCTGTGCACAAGCCCCCAGGTAATGCCGCCGTTTAGGTCTTGCGCAGTTATGCTTACGCCTTTTTCGTCAATCTCAATTGCGCGGCTTCCTGTCGTGCCCGTTTTTTCGCTCTGCAGTTTTTTCATGTAAGTCCATTTAATAAAATACAGTATCAAAATATCTGCGATAATGCCGAGCACAAAGGACGATACCACAAATTTATAAGTGGTTTTAAACTCTATTGTGTAAGCCAGCGAAAACATCACCAGCAGTGCGGGAACAATTATCAATATCAGCACAAGCGCGTGTTTTAACGGGGCGATCCGCATCGCGGCGAACTTAAACGCATTAAAACAGTCGCTGCTTGTGATACTTGCTGTTACTTTCATTTAATCACATGCTTATTTATATTTTAAGCATGACTTTAATGTCGGTATTATTTATTTTCAGTTTTCTTGCTGATAACTTCTTCAAACTTTTCGCGCATTTCATAAGCTGTGCTAAAGCATTTTTTAAATACGCCCGATACTTTCAAAGCTTTTTGGTTAAGCAGTTCATACTCAAGTTTGTCCGTATCTCTGCCGTCAAAATAAAGGGCGAGAACAACCGAGTTTGCGAGCTCGTTATTTTCATCAACAGTGCCGTCTTCGTGCCGTACTGTTTTATAGTTGTCAAGATAATTCTTGCCGGCTTCCGCTCCGTCAACTAAAAGCGACACTTTTGTAAGCTTCTCAAGGCTGTAAGGGCCGTTAAGCTTTGTTTCGCACTTAAGAACGCTGTAATTTTCAACAAGGAATTGTTTATTCGTGTAGTCAAAATAAACGGCGAGAATGTCATTAGCGACTTTGGCGTCTTCTGTCAAAAATCCGCCGCGTTTAAACGCGTTGATATTTTCTTCTCTTGTCTTTTTGAAATTTTTATATTTGTTAGCCGATATTCTTACTCTTATAAAAATTATAATTGCCGCCAGCACTATCGCTGCAAGCAATGTAATAGCCATTATCTCTTCTGCTCTTGTCATAGATGCCTCCAAAAACATTATTGAATATATTATATAGCGGCAAAAAAATTTTACAATAAATAAAAATCATATACGCAAAATAAATCCCGTATGTAAAATCTATCCGCATTTATCTGTAAAACAAATGAAACCTATCCAAACTCCATGCTCCTTCATACACCGTAGGGGCGAACTGTGTTCGCCCGTCTTTAGCGTCCGCTCTCATTATATGTAATTAATGCTAATTGCTTGTCCCATCTTTAATAAGTATTACATTTTAAACTTTACTTTAAATAATGCGGGCGAACACAGTTCGCACCTACATTTGGTTCTTTTTCTGAATTTAATTACCTGCCTTCAATTCATCTTCTTCCCATTTTAAAGCATTCTCTTTAATATATTTCCTAATATTAAAATATTCATTTTCATTTCTTATTATTCTGTCATAATACGATTTCTGCCATATCGTAAATCCGATACTTTTTGTTATTGACCCCTTGAATTGTTTTATTATTCTCGATAATGTTGGTTCTGTCAACTCTTTTCCATTATTTGCAGTCAATATTAAAATAATCATGTGAATATGGTTTGGCATAATACAATATTTATCAACTGTCACATTTTCATATATTTGCGATAATCGTCTAATTTCTTCTTCAATAGCCCTGCCTGTTTCAGATAATTCAGGGACTTTTTCTAAGCAATTACAGTCCATTTTTACATTGTTCCATAATAATTCATTCCCGTCTTTTACGCACAATGTAACAAAATACAATCCACAATCTGAGTAATTGTATTGCTTCATTCTTAACTTTTTTCTTTTTGGCAAATCATTCATATAAAATCTACTGTTATTATATTTTTGACTATATTTTATATTAAATTTTTGTCTTAAACAACCTTAATGTATAATAAATTGACATACACCGACCTATATGCACGCATTTCCCGTAGGGGCGAACTGTGTTCGCCCGTCTTGAACGTCCGCTCATTATATGTAATTAATGCATATCGCTTCTCCCATCTTTAATAAATATTAATATTATTTTTAAAAACTACAAATTCACCCAAAATTTCCCAATACCATTACGTAAATATTTAATATATAATATTATCAAAAATACATAACAGGGGTGCATCATGAGCGAAGGACTACTCGTATTACTCGGCGCAATAGCAGGCGCGGCGGCTTCGGCTTTAACAATCTATTTTACCGAAAGACAAAGAAACGTAAATGCCCTGAACGCAAGGCTTAGAGAAAAAAGAGAAGAACTATATTGCAAGATAATAGACGCCCTTTATTTCTGTCTTGATTCATATATCGATAACAAAAATTATGATCTCGATACCCTTTTTAATTTCTACATATCAAAAAGAACGGAAGTCATTTTGTACGCAAGCTATAAAATAGTACGCAAATTCAGGGATCTTATAGAATTTATAGGCGAAACGCAAAGCTCTCCCGCGTCTTCCTACAGTCCGGAACGCGTTACTATTATACGCGAAAAAATAGTGCTCTTTATCAACGCCGTAAGAAATGACCTTATAGCCGATAAAAACGAACATTTTGATGAAGGCTTATAACATCTGTAAATATTATAACTAACCTATCCAACCCCCTATATATTTACTGCAAATATTTTAGACCTATCCAAACCCTTCCATGCTCCTTCACGCACCGTAGGGGCTTACCTGTGTTCGCCCGCACTCCAACGTCTAACCCTATTATGTAATTAAAGGCTGGCTTTAACTTCATCCGCTAAATACCGTTTTGATTTATAAACACCATAAATCTGATAATTACAATAAACTTCCGTCTGCTTAATATCTGACTTATGCTTGCTAATTTATTTTTTTTTATCACACCTATCCGCATCCTTATATTTTACTGCAAATATATCAGACCTATCCAACCCCCTATATATTTACTGCAAATATTTTAAACCTATCCAAACCCGCTGCCTGTTTCTGCCCTAAAGATGTAGGGAACGACCCCTGTGTCGTTCCGCCTTACTTTACTGCAAAAAAAAATCAAACCTATCCAAACCCTATGTTATTTACCGTTACACCATTGCGTTTATAATAACTTCATGTTAAAATATTTAAAATTAAATATAAACAGTCGGATGAACACCTGCCGCACAACAAAGGTTTTTTGTTTGCGGTATTTTTTTAGGAGGCGCGTAACTTTGAATTATCTTTGGCCTATTATAATAGTCGTCGGCGCGAATACGCTCTATAACATCATAGCGAAATCAACTCCCGCAAATGTAAACACGTTTGCCTCGCTTGTTATCACTTATGCTGTGGCGGCGGTTTTATCGCTGATATTATTTTTAACAACATCCCAGACAAAAAACTTCGCGGAAGAGTTCAGTAAAATAAACTGGACGTCAATTGTTTTCGGTTTTTCTATAATAGCGCTTGAATTCGGCTACATCAACGTCTACCGAGCGGGTTGGAAAGTAAGCACAGGCTCTCTTGTGGCGAATATATCGCTTGCGTGCGTGCTTTTGCTTGTCGGGCTTCTTTTTTATAAGGAATCAGTTTCGCTGCGCCAGATAATCGGCATGGTCCTATGCGCTGGCGGTCTTTTCTTAATAAGTAAGTAAACCTATCCAAATATCAGACCTATCCAAACCCTCTCATATCAAATCAGACCTATCCAAACCCCTATATATTTACTGCAAATATTTTAGATCTATCCGCACCATCTCCATGCTCCTTCATGCACCGTAGGGGCGAACTGTGTTCGCCCGCACTCCAACGTCTAACCCTATTATGTAATTAACGGCTGGCTTTAACTTCATCCGCTTAATACCGTTTTGACTTATAACAATAAATATCCGATAATTGTAATTGACATCTTCCTGCCTAATCATTATTTTATTTCCATCAAAAATAATGCAACCTATCCAAACTCTCTCATATCTGCAATAAAACAAATATGACCTCTATATATTTACTGCAAATATTTTAGATCTATCCGCACCATCTCCATGCTCCTTCATGCACCGTAGGGGCGAACTGTGTTCGCCCGCAC
>JAAZOI010000081.1 GCA_012797825.1 Eubacteriaceae bacterium
ATGGCGGATAAAATTATAACCATGCGCAACGGTAAAGCCGTGCAAGTTAAGAAAAATGATAACATAGTTTCGGTTGATGATATAGAATGGTAATAATAAAATGAAACTCAGTTCGTATGCTAAAGATTTGCTGCGTGAAATCTGGAACAATAAAAGCAGGTTTCTGTCAATATTCGCGATAATCGCGCTCGGCACAGGCTTTTTTGCCGGTCTTAAATCTACCTGCCCCGATATGAAATTAACGGCGCAGGCTTATTTTGTTGAGCGCAATTTAATGGATTTTCAATTAAAGTCAACTATGGGTTTTACCGATGACGATATAATCGCTATCAAAAACCTCGGTTATGTAAAAGACGTGCAGCCGTCGTATTCCGTTGACGCTTTCTTAAAAACAGACAGTAATCTTGATGTAATTATAAGGGCGTATTCAATTGATACCGCTAATATAGCTAATGCGGATTATATTTCAAAACCGATACTTATGGAAGGCAGACTGCCCAACGCTCAGAATGAATGTGTTATAGAAAATGACGATCTGGGAAAAAGCAGATATCAAGTCGGCCAAAAAATCAGTTTGTTTTTCGACTCGTCTCAGGGAGACATTAACGACACTCTTAAGAGCGCAGAATTTACAATAGTGGGCATTGTTCGTTCTCCTAATTATATTACGTTTGAAAAAGGTAAAAGCTCTATAGGCAGCGGCAGAATTTCAAGCGTAATGTATATACCTAAACAGACATTTAAATATGAAGTTTATACCGATGTTTTCCTAACCTTAAAAGATTCAGACAAATATGCGTTTTATGACAGTTCATATACCGATTTAATAGATAAGTACACAACCGAGCTTGAAAGTTTTGGCAAAGACCGCGCCAAAATACGCTATGCAGAAATTAAAAACGATGCGAATGATCAGCTTTCAAGCGCTGAAAATAAAATTAACAGCGGCTGGAGCGCTTATTACAACGAAAAAAGCGCTTATGATTCATCAATTCAAGCAGCGCTTGACCAGATACAAAAAGCTCAGCAAACGCTTGACGCCAACCAAAAATTATATGATGACGGTCTTAGCGCGTACAATCAGGGCAAAGCTGATGCGGAAAAATCGGAGCAGGATTTAATCACAGCCCAAGCCGCTCTTGATGTACAGAAAACTCAGCTAAGCCAACTCACAGCCGCGTATAATTTTATATCTGCATCATCCCTTCCCGATACGTACACAATACCCGATGAAATAATATCTGCCGTAAACTCAGGCAGTTTTCCTGCAAGCTTTAAATTTTTTATAAATTCATCCCAGCCTATATCAACTGACGATCTCGCATCAGAAGTATTAAATTTATCATTGGCAAACAAGCAGTCTTTTTTCTATATCGTAAATTCATCGGCATACTACGTTTCTTTAACGCAGGATAAGCAAAATATTATCCTTGCTTTGGAAAATTTATATTCACTTGACCTTACCGCTGATACAAAAACGGAATTTATGTCCAAAGTATCGGCGTATATTTCAACATCAAACGTACAAATTACTTCCGCTCAGCAAAGCATTGATGACGGATATACCCAACTTGCGGCTGCAAAACAGCTGCTTGCGGATAAAAAAACGGAGCTTGATAACGCAAAAGCCCAGCTGGACGCGGGATACGCATCGCTTGAGCAAAACAAAAACACTCTTAATGCTCAGATAGCAGCTGCCACTAAGCAGTTTGCCGATGCGTACGCACAGCTTATGTCAGGGCAAAACAAACTTGACTCTTCTAAAGAGAAGCTTAATGAATTAAAACAACCCAAATGGTATATATTCGACCGCACCGACAACCCCGGCTATACCGGATACGTTGACGATTCCGAACGCGTTGACAGAATAACCGTAGTGTTTCCGATATTCTTTATTATTGTCGCCGCTTTAGTATGCCTTACCACGATGACAAGAATGGTTGAAGAACAGCGCGGTAAGATAGGCACATACCGCTCGCTCGGATATTCGAGATTTAAAGTAATAAGTATTTATCTTACGTACGCCGCTCTTGCAAGCTTCTTAGGAGGCATTATAGGTCTGTCAATAGGCTTTAAACTGTTTCCTATAGTAATATTCAACGCTTACAGAATACTGTATATCCTTCCTAATCTGATAGCGCCTTTCAGGCTTGATTACGCGCTTTACTGCACTCTTGCATCAGTGCTTGTAACAACAGCTGCGTCATACATCGCATGCAGAAAAGAATTGCAGATTTCCCCAGCTTCCCTTCTTCGCCCAAAAGCTCCTAAAGCGGGCAAGCGCATAGTGCTTGAAAAAATAGACTTCATATGGAACAGATTAGGCTTTATAAGAAAAGTAACGCTTAGAAACATGTTCCGATACAAAAAACGCCTTTTCATGACAATTATAGGCATAGCAGGCTGCACCGCGCTTATTCTAGCGGGCTTCGGGCTTCAGCATTCAATAACTTCAATCGTGCAAAAACAATACGAAGACATATATATATATGATTTTATGGGTTATTATAACGATGATGTAAGCGCCAAAGGCCTTACTGAAATTAAAAATACCATCAATGAAAACGGCATAATAACAAATTATATGTTTATTCAGCAAAAAGCTATTGACGTCTCTTACCAAAGCGCAAAGAGAAACGTATATATGATGATTGCCGATAATTCCGCCGATGTGCCAAAATACATTAAACTTCAGAACCGCGTGACAAAAGAGCCTATAACACTTGCCGATGAAGGATGCGTTATAACAGAAAAAGCTGCTAAACTTTTAAACATTAAGGTCGGAGATGAATTAACGGTAAGTCTGGGCAATAATTCGACCTTCACAACTCCCGTTACAGGCATTACAGAAAACTACACGCTTAACTATATATATATGACAAAAAATGCCTATATAAAAGCGACCGGCGAACAGCCTAAATATAACGCTTTTATAGGGCTTATGACCGATGATAACAAGAGCGACGAGCTTTCCGCTCAGATGCTTGAAAATAAAAACATACTTTATATGGCTTATTCCAAAGACAGCGGCGGCAAATTCCGCGACGTTGTGTCAAACCTTAATTACATTGTGCTTGTAATTATTGTATCGGCAGGACTTCTTGCCTTCATAGTGCTTTATAACCTTATAAGCATAAACGTAAACGAGCGCGTGCGGGAAATTGCCACTATTAAAGTGCTGGGCTTTTTTGACAGAGAGGTAAGCTCATATATTTATAAAGAAAATACCCTCTCCTCGTTGATAGGCATAGGGCTCGGTCTGCTTGCGGGCATACCGCTTGAGAAGTTTATTATTGCTTCCGCCGAGATAGACGCCGTAATGTTCGCCCCCGGCGTTAACTTTATGAGCTTTGTATACGCGGGCGTGCTTACGCTGCTGTTTAACATAACGGTAAACTTCTTTGTTCATTTCCGCTTAAAGAAAATAGACATGGTCGAAAGCCTTAAGTCGGTGGAATAAAATATATAAAAAATATTGCATTGAATTTAAAATCGTGTTATACTTTTTTCCACGCCGAAGTGATGGAATTGGCAGACGTGCCGGACTCAAAATCCGGTTCTGGCGACAGAGTGCGGGTTCGAGTCCCGCCTTCGGCACCATTTTGATTATAAATATAATATTTTATAAATCACCATATGTAAGGTGATTTTTTATTACTTAAACAAATATAAATAATGATATAATTTAATCATAATTAAATAGTTAAGAGTAGAGGGAGTATCTATGAGTAAAAAAGAAACAACTTTAATAAAAGTAACATATATAGTAGAACTTTCAAATAATGAAGCGACATCCTCTGATGATATGTTAGATTACATAACTTCAAAATTATGCAATGATAAAAAAGTCAAGATAAACGATAAAGAAATAAAATTAAAATGGAACAGCACAACATCATTGATTTTGGATCCCAAATATAATAACTGCGGTAAATGTGTAAATTGCGGCGCATGGACGACAGATTGCGAAAAAATTGATCCTATCTCAGTATTAAAGAATGGTGCTGTTGTCGATGAAAAATTATTATGTAATGAATGTCTACCTGAAAATCATCCATGGGCATTTTAATTACTTCCTACTGATAAATTAATTTGATTATCCCCCTTCTTTAACCACCCCTTTCATATATTAGACATTTGATAATGGCAATACAGCGGTATTTAATCCCGATGTATTGCTTTATTTTATTTAATGACATATAATTCAAAGCTAAACATATCTCTTATTACAGTAGGCGTACATATGAAAGCAATAGGTTTAATAGGCGGCATGAGCTGGGAAAGCACAGTATCGTATTATCAGATTGTCAACAGAATTATAAAATATCAGCTCGGCGGCTTTCATTCGGCGAAAGTGCTTTTATATAGTGTGGATTTCGCGGAGATTGAGGAGTGCCAGGCAAGCGGCGATTGGGAAAAAAGCGCGGACATTTTAGCATCAGCAGCAATTAACCTTGAAAAAGCTGGAGCTGACTTTGTTTTAATATGCACAAACACAATGCATAAAGTCGTGCCACAAATACAACAAAAAATTAATATACCCATCATACATATTGCTCAGGCGGCGGCGGAAGAGCTTATTAAAAACAACATAACAAAAACGGCGCTGCTCGGCACAAAATACACAATGCAGCAGGACTTTTATAAAGAAAAACTTATAGCCGCAGGAATAGACGTGCTTATACCCGATGATAATGATATGGAATTTATCAATCATGTAATATACGATGAGCTGTGTCTTGGCGTTATATCAAATGACTCAAAAGCTGAATTGCTTCGCATTATAGATAAATTATCTGACAGAGGCGCTCAGGGCGTAGTGCTCGGATGCACCGAAATAGGACTGCTAATCAAACAGGAAGATACCCCCCTGCCTGTCTTTGACACTACTTTAATTCACGCAACCAAAGCGGCAATGCTTGCAATAGGTAAATAAAAAATTAAACCGAAGTGCCCATATCGTTCTGCCCGTTGTTTATAATAGCAGAAAAAGGATAAAACTCAGGGCATTTTATATTGCAAAAAACGGACATATGGGCACATAGCGGCCAGAATAAAAACATGAAGTGTCCGTTATATTAGATAAGCAATACAAGGGTTTTATTATATTTAGGACAGATGGACATTTAATATTAGAAAATAATAAATTATTAAATATATTAGTTTTATATAATAATAAATAAACTTTTATCAAAATGTTGAATTTTAAGTGTCCAAGTGCCCGCTATTTAAAATAATAATATAAATTTCCTTTATAATTTTTATCAACGTTCTCTAAACTATCAAATATCATTTCAAATGTATCATAAGTATAAACATTAAATTCATCAAGTTTCTTAAGCTCTTCAAAATAATCATCTTTTATTTGCTTGCTTACACCATTTTCCAAATTTCTTTTAACATCTTCATCGCTATAATAAAACACATAAGTTGCATCAAACTGTGGTTGTATTCCCCAAATTGAATAGTTTTTAAATTTCTTCTTTAGTTCTTTTTCTATTTTATTATAATTGCACCTGTTAATATCTGTCATCATTTCTACTAAAAAGTTATTAAAACAGACCCAGATATCCTTATATTTATGTAATTTTTTTAAGTTATGCTTCTGAGCCAACACATATAGCTTATTTGCTATTTCTAAGCGCTTGTCTTCGTTATAATCAAAATCATGGAGCATGGTATTATATTCATTTTCAGATGATAATAATATATATAATTGAAATTTATAAGGTGGATTATACTTAATTTTTTTAAATATAAAATTATATGCAGTTACATTATAGGTCTCTTTAAGCCAATCTTTTAATTCCAGAAAAATATCAGGCAGCTTCTTGTTTCCTCTTAAAATTTCCAAAGTATCATAATAATCATCATCATTAACTAACAGCATATTAATCACCTTTTAGTTATTATTTATAATATTATATTACAAATTAGACATATATAATAAAGGAGTTTTTTATTACCAAAAATATCATTTGTAATATTGTCGATTTATGTCGTATAATATATGCGTATGGATACGTTTTATATAATCATCATATGTTTAATAATTACAGTCATAATATCCGCCGCTGTATTATCATATTTATTCAGCGAAAAGCAGTGCGCTGTAAGAGCAAGAAGAAAATATTATAATATGCTTGCCCCTTACAATGCCTATTGCGTCATTTTATGCAATTACCTGCAGGGTATAGATTATATCGAAGATAATACTCCGTGCGCAATATACGCAAACAATAACAGCCTTACAATTGTAACTAAAGAACACCCTCCTAAAGTTATAAATTTAAATTTAGCAAAAGTGCGGACATTTGATAAATTTAACCGCGAAAAAATAGTGCCTTACATGGACGGTCTTGCACTCATCTATCTCCAGTCTTACAGCGAATTTATTATTTTACAATGCCTTTCAGATAACTTTACAGAACAGGAAATTTTCTTTTCGCTCGATATTTCCGACAGGCAGAAAACCAAAAACGCTTATTATCTTGCTCAATGCGATATATTTACTTTTATCTCCCCGCTTATCTCAAAACAGGAAATCACCATGGAAATATAATTATCAAAGGATTATAACGTTATGCCATCTGATGTTAAAATTAAAATCGATGATATGCCTCGTCTTAGAAAAAAACTTGATGATTTATGCAGTAAAGCAAATCAGGCAGCGCTTGCTAAATGGTCGTTAGTTCTCGCAAAACACATACTTGATTTGTCGCAATATGATTATTTAAAAGATGAAATTATTCTTTCTGGTTTTGCTGTAAACGAAGCGTGGCAAAACGGCAGCGCAAGCGTTAACGATGTCCGCAAAGCAGCATTTAAGGTGCACGAACTTGCTAAAAAAAGCGAAGATAAGCTTACAAAAGCTGCTCTCAGAGTTGCGGGTCACGCAGTTGCGACGGTTCATATGAAAGAACATGCAATAGTGGCGTCGGATTACGCAATTAAAGCGATTAATTTAAAATACCCTGAAAATAAATTTGAAGTTAAACAAGAACGCAAGTGGCAGATAAATACTCTGCGAGTGCTTATAAAATAATTTTTATTTTTATATATTTTTTAATATTAATCGATTACCATCTATTGTATATCAAAAAAATTATTGAATTATACAATTATTTCCTTTATAGTATAATTACAACAAAATGACAATCATTTAACAAACTTATTTTATTCTTATTAATATCGCTTAATATTTTTTATTTGTTATTTTCAAGGAGGCATGAAAAATGAATTTTGAAGAAATTATCAAAAAAGCGCAGCAAGGCGCTCCTAAACGTTTTGCGGTTGCCGCAGCGGAAGATTTGGATGTGCTGCAGGCTGTTAATGAAGCCGCTTCTATGGGTCTGGCAGAACCCGTGCTTGTTGGCGACAAAACTAAAATCGAATCCATAATTAAAGAAAATTCCCTTACATCTCTTACAAAAGCTGAAATTATACCCTCACCCGACCTCGCTTCGTCAGCTGAAATTGCGGTTAAAATGGTAAGCGAAGGCAAAGCCGACGTTTTAATGAAAGGCCTATTGGGAACAGCAACGCTTTTAAAAGCGGTTTTAAACAAAGAATGGGGGCTTAGAACAGGCAGTCTTTTAAGTCATATAGCTATTATCCAATCCCCTGCTTTTGAACGATTTTTCTTTATGACAGACGCCGCAATGGTAATGTATCCCGATTTAAAGCAAAAAATAGATCTTATCAATAACGCGGTTAAAGTTGCTCGATCGATAGGTCTTGAAATGCCTAAAGTTGCGTGCATAGCGGCTGTTGAAGTAGTTAATCCCGATATGCCGGCGACTCTTGACGCCGCAGCTCTTTCTTTAATGAGCCAGAGAGGCCAGATTAAAAACTGCATAGTAGACGGACCGCTCGCTCTTGACAACGCGGTAAGCGAAGAAGCCGCAAAACATAAAGGCGTATCCTCCCCCGTTGCCGGAAAAGCAGACATTCTGCTTGTTCCGAATATTGAGACAGGAAACGCTTTTTATAAAGCTTGCTCTTACCTTGGCGGATGCAGTGTTGCGGGCATTCTTGCAGGCGCAGCCGCTCCGATAGTTTTAACAAGCCGTTCAGACAGCCCAGCATCAAAACTTCGTTCAATAGCCTGCGCGGCGGTTGCTTCAAATAAATAATATATTTAACACAGGAGATATAATTATGAAAGACGTATACAGAATACTTTCTATAAATCCGGGTTCAACATCAACGAAAATCGCGGTTTATGACAATGAAAAGCAATTAATGGAAAAAACATTAAGACACTCAAGCGAAGAAATAGCTAAATACCCCGCAATAATAGACCAGCTTGATTTCAGAAAAGAAGTTATAACGGATGCTGTTATAGAAGCCGGCATTAAAATCGAAAGCCTTGACGCGGTTGTTGCAAGAGGCGGAATGTTAAAGCCTATCATAGGCGGCACATATGCTGTAAATAAACTTATGATTGATGAATTAAAAGTCGGCGCAAGAGGACAGCACGCGTCTAACCTCGGTGCAATTATCGCAAATGAAATAGCGTCAAAAAACAACGCGCCTTCATTTATCGTCGACCCGCCTGTTGTTGATGAAATGGAAGACCTCGCAAGAGTGTCAGGCTCTCCTTTAATTCCAAGAATAAGCGCGTTCCACGCTCTTAACCAAAAAGCGATAGCAAAAAGAGCGGCGAAAGAAATGGGCAAGAAATACGAAGAACTTAACTTGATTGTTGTTCACATGGGCGGCGGCATTTCCGTAGGCGTTCATAAAAACGGCAAAATAATAGATGTTAACAACGCTTTAAACGGAGAAGGTCCTCTCACTCCCGAAAGAGCAGGCACGCTTCCCGCAGGACAGCTCGTTGATCTTTGCTTCTCAGGGCAGTATTCAAAAGACGAGCTCAAAACTTCTCTGTTCCGCAAAGGCGGCATGGTTGCGTACCTTAACACAAGCGACGGAAGAGAAGTAAATAAAAGAGTAACCGAAGGCGACAAAGAAGCTGAACTGATATACAGAGCAATGGCTTACCAGGTAGCAAAAGAAGTAGGCGCGGCGGCGACAGTGCTTGAAGGCAAAATTGACGCTATCTGCATTACAGGCGGTCTTGCTTATGACAAAATGCTCATGGGCTGGATTCAAGACAGAATTTCATTCTTAGGGCAAATCCGCTTCTATCCGGGCGAAGACGAAATGATCGCTCTTGCTCAGGGCGCTTTGAGAGTACTTACAGGCGAAGAAAAAGCGCTGGAATATAAATAAAATTTGCAAAAATATAAAAAACGCATATAATATAAAAAATAAAAGAAAATATTGACAATAAATAATACTTTATTATAATAGTTTTATTGTCAGTGCGTACAGGAGCAGTAATATCAAATATCCTTTACAGAGAGACGGCACACGCTGAAAGCCGTTAAGGGCAAGATACGAACTCACCTGTAAAAAAGCGCAATGCCTTTTGAGTGGGTTTTATAAGACCAAAAAGGGTGGTACCGCGGCAAATGTCGTCCCTTATATTTAATAATATAAGGGACTTTTTTTATATATGCAAAGGAGAATTAACAATTGGCAAAAGTATACGATTTTAAAGCGATTGAAAAAAAATGGCAGGATATCTGGGATGATGCTCAGTGTTTTAAGGCTGAAACAGGAAGCAAAAAACCCAAAGCGTATTATATGATAGAATTCCCCTATCCTTCCGGTCAG
>JAAZOI010000082.1 GCA_012797825.1 Eubacteriaceae bacterium
AACTAAGACCTTTTCTATACGGTCTATCGCTTGTCATAGCGTCAAATGCGTCCGCTACAGAAATAATTGAAGATTCAAGCAGTATTTTATCAGAAGCAACGTGTTCGGGGTATCCGCCTGCGTCATATCGTTCATGATGCTGTTTTATCATTATAAGAATTTTTTCGTCAATAGTAAGGTCTTCAAGTATTTTAGTGCCGTTTTCAGGATGGGACTGTATTTGCTTTCTCTCTTCGCCCGTTAGGGTTGACGGCTTATTAAGTATTCTGTCATCAATCCCTATTTTGCCTATATCATGCAGTAACGCGGCAACTTTAAGTCTTTCAAGTCTTGTAGGCAGCAAACCCATTTTCATGCCGATGGCAAGGCTGTACTGTTCTACGCGCACCGAATGACCTATAGTGTAGGGGTCTTTAAGTTCTATTGTTTTTGCAAAAGCTCTTATCATTTCTTCATACTGAAGTTTGCTTTTTATGTAAAGTTTAAATGAATATCTTGCGAGAAGCATAGGAATGGTAAACAAAACCGAAAGATAAACTCCGCCGCTCATATTTAATAAAACAGCGAAGAAAAAGCCTATTGGCGCTGCCGCTATCATATTAACTATAAAGCTTCTCAACGCAGACAGCAAAAACATCAGCGATCCTTTTTTATCTTCTAAATAAAATAATATTAAAAGTATTACTGTGTTTATAAAAATCATCGAAATGACGAATCCGAAATAAGGAAGCAGCACATGCGGAAGCGAAATATTGCCTTCAACACCGCCTAAAGCTTCAAAAATTATGCCTGCTAAAAATGTTGTTATTATGTAATTTGCCAGATTAAATAATGTTTTGATAAGAGGTATATTAAAAATATTGAGAACTTTATTAGTTTTTAAATCTTTTTCATAATAAAACGGAGTGGCTATTATTATTACAAAAACAGCCGCTTCGTAACTCTGAGTCATGACCATCGCGACAATAACCATAAAGGTCATATCAATAGTCATATTTTCATTTACGTGCAGCGGCATACAATTGCAGGCAACATATACTAATGCGAGCAATAAAAGACTTATAATATCATAAGCAAAATGACCGGATGTCCCTAATGATAACACGGTTTGGCGTATACATATAAAACCAATAATACAGCCTATGAAAATGACTGTATAACAGTACACTTTCTGAGATACTTTCATGCACACACTCCAATTAATGACTTTCCCCACACCTATATCAGAAATCAGTAAACCCGAACAAATTTAATTAAGAATTATCTTATCTCCATTTGAAAAGGGCGCCACTTGTAATTAAAAAAGTAGCTATTGTTCCCAGAACAGATATTACCTTTGCTTTGTTCATTGATATAGCCTCCTATATTAGACTCTGAAAATCCGCTAATTAATCAGGCTATATTCGCTTCGCTATGAATAAAAAAAGGTTTATATTTTGTTCGGGTTTACTTCGTTCTTGCTTTATTTTTACACGTTAAAAACTCTATTTTCCTGTTTATCGTATTAAGTACAGATTTAACTGCCGCAATATTCGGATCAGACGTTATAAAGCAAGCCCCTATGAGCAACTCTTCGGATCCTTTGCTTTCATGGTACGATACAACGCTTATTACTATTTCTCTCTCACATATTGTTTGAGTCTGTATTTTTACTAATTTAAACATATTTTTGCTGCTTAAAAACTGATGAACAGATGAAAGCGTTGCGTTCGCCACAGCTATTTTAATATCTGTATTTAATGTGTTTACGTTTTCATTTGAAGCAAACACTTCATCATCTTTCTGCAATTCCACATTAACGATGACTTCTGAGTTTGACGTATATCTTAAATTCAATGCCAGAAATTTAACTCTTTCCGGCTGAGCGTAAAGTTCGCTTTCAATTTGTGCTATGCTGATTATTTTTCTGTCGATTGTATAATCAAATTTGGAAAGCAAAGCCGACTCAATATTTCTTACAAGCTGCTTGGGATGAATTGATTTGCTTGCCAGAACATGGAGTTCAACAATATTGCCTTTTTCATCATCGACAAATTTAACGTTCAAAACGCCTTCAAGTTTTTCTATTAATTCGCAATATTTTTTATATGCTTTAGCCATAAGCTTTCCTTATTTTTTAGTTAAGTATTAATAACTATAACGTATTTTCGATAAAATATCAAGCTATTTGTATCAAATATTGTAAAATATTGTATATTTTTATCAAAAAACCGTTAATACATAAGGTAATTTAAGTAATTTTGAATAAAAATTATAGATTTTAATTAAAAATTAATTGATAACTACAATTAAAAATTTTTTATAAATTTTAATATTTTTTAATGAAATAAAAAAACTTCCGCCAAAAAATTACGGAAGTTTTGTTTGGGGTGTGTTTATAAAGGAGAATGAAAGCATTTAAAACTTACATTTTTAATATAATTCTTTTATGTGTAGAATTTGTGATAAAAAGCGTAATTTTTATAAAAATTTTAAAACCCTCTTGAAATCAAGAGGGTTTTGAGAGAAAAGAATAAGAAATAAATATATAAAAGACAGACTTGCTTATTCATATCTCAGCGCGTCAACAGGCCTTAGTTTAGCCGCTTTATTTGCAGGCATTATTCCGAATACTATGCCTATCGCCAAAGAAAAGATAAATGAAGTCAGTACAATATAAAAGCTGGTAACAGTGCTTATGCTGAACTTGCTCAAAATTGCGCAGATTATATATGCGAGCAAAATCCCTATAAAACCGCCTAAGCTGCTTATTACTGCGGATTCAAATAAAAACTGCATTAAAATATCTTTCTTTTTCGCGCCGACCGCTTTTCGTATTCCTATTTCTTTTGTTCTTTCTGTCGCGGATACAAGCATAATGTTCATAATACCTATTCCGCCGACAAGCAGCGATATAAACGCTATGCCGCCCAATGCAAAAGAAAGTGTATTTGTAACTTCAGTAATTGAATCAAGAAGATCTTGAGAATTGTTAACGTTGTATGCGTCTTCCGTACCAAAATATGATAATAATTTAAGCTCGACATTCTGCATAACATTTTCCACATCATCACTTGAATCAGCTATTACGGTAAAAGACGATATGTTTGCGTTTTTCAGCACTCTCTGCGCTGTTGTAAAAGGAGTGAGGATAATATCGTCACTTGTCCCGGTCGAAGATGTATCTTTTGACTCAAGCACGCCGACAACAGTATAATTTATGCCGTCGACTGATATAACCTTGTTTATAGGATCTGCATGCGAAAATAATTCGCTCGCAACATCACTGCCTAAAATCGCAACTTTATTGCGGTTGTCCATATCAAGCGGCGTTATTGCCCTTCCTGTGCTTAAAGTATAGTTATTAATTTTAATATAGTTTTCATCCGCCCCCGTTAATGTCGCATCGTAAGAATTTGATTCATACGCGGCTGTAATACTGGATGATAAGGTTGGTGAGACATAACTTACCCCTTCTATATTTTTATAATCTTTCAAATCAGCATAAGACAATTCCTTAATGCTCCCCTGATTAGTTATTCTTACGATTATTTTATTTGAACCTGTTTGCTGCAAGCTGCTTGTTATATTCGCAGTCGTGCCCTGCCCTATTGAGACTAATACAATTATTGATGTAACCCCGATTATTATTCCGAGCATTGTTAAAAATGAGCGTAATTTATTGCTTGCTATAGCTTTTAACGACATTTTTATTATTGTCTTAATATCCAAATTAAACTGCCGTCCTTTCCTGCGATATTTTGCCGTCTATTATATACAATATGCGATCCGCTTGCTGGGCAACTTTTAAATCATGCGTAATAAGTATTATGGTTTTGCCTTCTTTATTTAAATCTTTTAATATTTGCATAATTTCTCTGCCTGATGCGCTGTCTAAGTTACCGGTAGGCTCGTCTGCAAGAATAATCTGCGGATTGCCTGCTAACGCTCTTGCGATTGCGACTCTCTGCTGCTGCCCTCCCGAAAGTTCGTTTGGTTTATGCGCGCCCCAGTTTTTCAGCCCTACTTTTTCTAAATACTCCTGTGCTGTTTTAGCCCTGCTTTTCGCGTCCATTTTTCTGTAAACCAAACTTAATTCAACATTTTCAAGAGCGTTGAGTCTAGGAAGCAAATTGAATTTTTGGAATACAAACCCGATTTTTTGGTTTCGTATTTCGGATAATTGATTATCCGTATACTCGTTTATTTCCTTGTCATCCAGATAATACTTGCCTTTATCCGCAATATCCAAGCATCCCAAAATGTTCATAAGTGTTGATTTGCCAGATCCGCTGGGGCCCATAATTGATATATATTCGCCGTCGTTTATCTCTAAGGAAACATCATCCAAGGCTTTTAATATATTTTGCCCCATAGCGTATTGTTTGGTTATATTTTCAAGTTTTATCATATCTTAATTACCGTTCTGCCCGCCGCCTGACGGCATTGACGGGCGCTGCTGTGAATTCGTGCCCGAAGGTATATTGCCTCCTCCGTTTTGCATGAAATACCGCTGAGAGTTCTTGTTGCCGCTTGAAGATGTAACACTCAAATAGATTACAGTATCGCCCTGCAAAAGTCCGCTTTTAATTTCCGCGTAAGCAGTGTTTGTCAGTCCGACCTCAATATAAGTTTTTGATTTTTCCAAAGCCTCATCCGTCACATCAGTGGTATTGTCTGTCTTATATACAAAATAACCTTTGTCATCTTTTTGAACAGCTGACAGCGGAAGCGACAGAGCATTTTCACTTTCTTCTAATATTATTTCAATATCTACAGACATGCCCGGTTTTAAATCTTTAATTTCATCCATGGAAATAGTAACATCAAATGTTGTAACACCATTTTGCGCGGATCCTTCGAGCGCTATTTTTGAAATTGTTCCGCTGAAGGTTGTGTCTTCATATAATGATGACGTAACATCTGTCTTTTGTCCTACTTTTATACTATTTATATCAAGCTCGTCAACACTCATTACTACATTTAAATTATCAAAGTCGGATATTGTCATTAATGTTCCGTTTGCAATCTGGCCGCTTTTTGCATTCAGCGATGATACAGTGCCGGACTGCTGCGCTGTAATATTTAAGTTATTTACAGCTTCTTTTGCGTTATTATAATTAAGCAAGGCTTCTTCTACTGCTATATTTTGATTTTCGAGACTTTTTTCAAGGTCGCCGCCATCAATTTTTGCTATAGTCCCGCCGTTTGTTATTTTGTTTCCCGTTGAATAGTATACATTGCAAATTTCTCCCGATACTTTAGAAATTATATTCACAGCACTGTAGATGTAATTTACTGTGCTTGACTGGGCGGATGTATACTCATCAGTTCCGTCATTAATTGTAAATACCTCACTTGCGCCGTCTTTAAACGCGCTGTTTGTATTTGATATATTTAATGTAAGAGAGTAATAACTTCCTCCTCCAACATTTTCAAGAGAAGCGTTTTTACTTGCTATTGTTGCGGAAAAAGTTTTGCCTGATGCCGTTATGCCTGTAACACTTTGCCCGGTTGAAAATTTATTCAAATCGGTTAAACTGCTGAAATATATTTTAGCGCTCATTACAGAATCGTCGGTAACTTGTGCAATAACATCGCCTTTTTGAACGTTTTTATAAACTGCAACATTCAATTGGGTTATAATTCCCGATATTGTTGAATTAAGGTTCAAATTATTTAATTGAGTTTGAATATTTTCTTTTTCTTCGAGCGCATTTTCATAGTCTAGTTTTGCCTTATCGCGCGCCAGCTTTACGCTGCTTCCGTCAAGCACTGCCAGAACCTGACCTTTTTTTACTTTGTCGCCTTCTGCGACATATACAGATTTTATTTCCGCATTTACGCTTGATGTAACATCATAATAGCTTGCCGATACTAATGAGCCGCTTCCGCTTATGGAATTGGTTATTGTATTTTTGCTCACTGTAGCGGTTACATAAGTGCTTGTTGCGTCTTTCGCCCCGATAGGCAGATAAAACAGTAAAAATATAATTGCTATTATTGCTATTGCAATGCAAATAAAAAGGATTTTTTTCTTTTTTACTAATTGTATAATTGACTGCATGAGCTTCTCCTTAAGTTTTTATTTATGAGATTTCTTTTTTATCAGTTTTCTTGAAGCCAGCTCGGCAACAAAATATGTACATGCCGAAAATTGAAATGTAATCAATAAATTTTTGACTGATGATGTTAATTCTTTGAAATTTAATGAAATGTACGAGATGATAAATAATAAAAGTAATAATCCTGAAATTTCATGCCACATATTATTTTTAATGATTAATTTTATATACTTTTTCATAAATACCTCAAAACGTATATTTATCTTAATTATTTATACTCATCGTTTGTGAGGGAAAAATGAACGTATGTAAAATATTTAATGAACATAATAAAAAATTCCGTAAATTTACGGAATGTTATCGAACTATTTTGTATCTATTTTTGGACAATAATAAATAATTTTATTCTTGTTTATATTTATTTATTTGTGAAATTCAATATTTATAACTATAATTGCCTTTATATCTTTACAACGGCTATTAAATATGATATTTTATTTTTGTTGTGTTCAGCGGATAAATAATTGCAACATAACATTTATGTTATGTACAGACGGGATGCAATATTTACCCGCTTACGAACACAATTTCTATATTATCTATTATTCTTAATCCACCTCCCCAATTATTATTTTGTTAATATATAAAAATATTTAACACCAATTTTATGCAAATAAAATACGCTTGTTAATTAAACAAGCGCAGCAAAATAGATTATAAAAAAACTGTCTTTTTCAAAGACTTTTCTAAATATTAATGAAAGATATTCAAAGAAATTTTGACATATTCCCATATAAAAGCTTAAGCCTTGTGGTTGTAAAATCGTCCACGCTTTAAAAGCTTCTTCTTTTTGCACTTGATCATTATAAGCAAAGCATTTTACCAATTTGATGTTGATAACGGATGATGTGCAAGGAATATTTTGAAAATCCAAACCATGTTCCATACTAACCTCATCAATAATGATTTTGCAAATTTCTTGTATATCTTATCTCAATTATATTTCTATATAATTTAATTGCAATAATAATCTTATTAATCTAAATGATATTTTTTTATCAAAAAAATATTTTAAATCGTAAAAGTATCTATATAAAAACTAATTTATTTAATTGTATTTTTTTAGCATTTCTACAAAAGCTTTTTTAATTATTTAATACTTTATAGTTTTATAAACTAAAAATAAGATGTCTCTGTAAATAGTATTTCTGTTTTTATTTATAACACAAATTTATTAATTATATCAACAAATATACACTAAAAAATTATATTGGATTAATTTGTATATAATTCAGTACAAATCTTTGTAAGAATATGCAAGCGCGCTGAAACTTTCATTGATATGATTAAACATTTCCCTCTGTGCAAGCTCGGGCATATTAAGTATAATGGAATTAACAATTGACCTGTGCTGAGTGGAAAGTTTCTCAAGCTCGGGTTCATAATTATTTAACAAGTTATGTAAATTAATTTTTTTATATAATTTTATTTTATTTTCGATACGGCTATAAAAATCCATCAGATACATATTGCCGCTTGACATTACTATAAGCTTATGAAATTCGTAATCTATATCTTCCATTAATTCAAAATTGCTGTAATTATTAGTATAATCCGTATCAGCAAGTTTTTTTAACTTATCAATATTATGGCATATTTTCATCTGCGCGCACAGATATGCAGCCTTGCACTCTATCATTGAACGCGCTTGAAATATCTGTTCCATATCGCTTATTTGAAATTTGTAAACATAATACCCTTGTTTATAATCAAATTTATTTACGTATCCTATATCGCACAGCTTATTTAAAGCTTCTCTTATAGGTGTACGGCTCAGGTTAAGCTGTTGGGATAATTTTGAAATGTTTAGCTTCATCCCTGGTTTTAGCCGCAGTGCAATTATTTCGTTTAATATTATTTCAAATGCCGCGTTGCTTAAATGCTCAAAAGGATTTTCATCAAGTTTTTTTTCAAGTTGTTTAATCAATATGCGCACCTTCTTCATCTAAAATTAAATTACATAAATCAATTTTAAATTAATTAAGCTATAAAAAAGCATAATAAATAATCATCATATTATTGCACTAAATACTAAATAATAGAAAAAAACCGTATTTAATGTTAATTAAATACGTTATTAAAATAAATATTAATAATAATTAAAAATAAAACTTAATTGCACCCCTGCCTTGATTAACCTTTTTATAACTCAAATAAATTATATATCTTGTTGATATATAATTGCAATAAAATTTTTAATATTATTTAACATCAACATGCACCGCTCCAAAACCAGTGTATGTATAACTAACCTCAGGCTGTTTTTTAAACCACGCATATAATTTGGGGTCATTGCTGCTGCTGGAATTTAGCGAGCAATCTGCTGCTTTGCCATACATATGTTTGCTGTTTGGTATGCCCCCCACAATTTTGTTTTGCTTAACGCATCTAAGTCCGCTTGTTATTAGTATCGGCAGACCAAAATGCTCTCTTGCGCGAACTAAAAGATCAATAAGAGTTTTGTTCATTTCCGCGGGATATCCGTTACAGTATTGCCTATGGCAGCCGCATTCAAATTCAGTTTTTTTAAAATATTTTACTTTATCCCATATAACGGTTGTTGAAGTTGACTGCGCAATGTCAGCGTTCAGTTTATCCATTATGCTTTGACTTATAATTCCGTCTGCTTTGAGCCCGTGAGTGCTCTGGTATTTTTTTATAGCTGCAATTGTCTTGCTTCCCACAATGCCGTCTACTGTCAGAGCCGCTCCATTTTTATTAAGCGCAGTTTGCATATCTTTGCACATCTGAATTAGCGCCTGTTCTGTTTTTTTACCGTATATTCCGTCAACTACAAGCTTTGAGTCCTGCTGGAACGATCTGTATGCGGCTTTTGTAAGCCTTCCTTCAATTCCGTCAATTGCGCCTTTATAATAATATCCTATATGTCTTAAATTTAATTGCACTTGTTTTACAGATAACATATTAATCCTCTATTTCTTTGAGCTGCTGTAAAAACATATCAGCCCTTATTGCATTTTGCGAAACGCTGTTATTTTCCCACCAAGCGACTATTATTGTTGCAACGGAAATAAGCATCTCAATAAAATCACCTATCTGGCTTTCAGTAACATTAATTAAATCCAGCCCCATTTGTTTGAGTATCGTATTTATTATTACAATAGCTAAAACTGCTGTACGAATAAGTGTTCCTTTTGTTATTTTAACTTTCATATCATACCTTCTGTAATTTTTTATTCAGCTTTTTTATTTATAGCGATAAAAATATTAATAAAAGTTATTTGCGGCAGCAAAAAAACATTAAATGTATATAATAACCTTTAACATAATATATTCTTCAGTTTTTATTAAGTGCATAAGTTGTTGAATTTTATTTAAAAATGTCGTTTAAATCCAACTGCTCTTTTTAACGCATGACCGCAATATTATTAAATGTTTTTACGATATTTCTGATATAATAAATATAATAAATAAAATAAATAAAAATGAAGGGAATGAAAACACATGAAACCTATTTATATTGTATTGATAATAGTAGCTGTAATAATAATTGCACTAATTGCGCTTTATAATAATCTGGTAAAACTTCGCCAGAGAGTTAAAAACGCTTGGGCGCAGGTAGATGTTCAGCTTAAAAGACGTTATGATTTGATACCGAATTTAGTAAACACGGTAAAAGGCTATGCGGCTCATGAGCAAGGCACTTTTGAAAAAATAACTCAGGCAAGAGCGGCAGCTATATCCGCAACCACAATTCAGGACCAGGCTAAAGCGGAAAACGCAATAACTCAAAGTTTAAAATCTCTTTTCGCCGTTGCGGAAGCGTATCCGGAATTAAAAGCAAACACGAATTTTTTGCAGCTGCAAACTGAACTGTCTGAAACTGAAAATAAAATATCATTTTCACGTCAGTTTTACAATGATACAGTACAGAAATTCAATACGGCGATACAACTGTTCCCTGCCAGTATTTTTGCCGGAATGATGGGCTTTAAAGGCGCCGATTATTTTTCTGTTGATAATGAAGCGGAAAAAAATCCACCTCAAGTAAATTTTTAAGGATTGTATATGAAAGCAGGATTTATTAAAAAAAGCTTACTATGTCTGCTGCTGGCGATTTTAATAATATCTTCATCCGCTTTGTGCGTATCAGCGGCCGACAGAACATTGACTATTACTTCGGACAAACTAAATGTTGTTGTTAAGACGGACGCCTCCATTGCCGTTACCGAATCAATAACGATAGTGTTTGACGGTCATTGGAATGGCTTTTCTATAACATTGCCCGGAAGAGCAGGCTCTGTTATAAAAAATGTTAAGGTATCGGAAAACGGCAAGACCTACACATATAACCCCGGCACAGATTACGGACCTCCTGGCACTTATTTAACAAAAAAGGAAGGTAATGGTTTACTAGTAGATTGGAGCATAAATGCAACTAACGAGACTCGAACATTCATTGTAAATTATGAAATAACAAACGTTGTTAAAATTTATAATGATACTGCTGACCTTTATTGGAAATTTATTGGAAATGAAGATAATGAACTAAGCATCAATAGTGTCACCATTAATATGACGCTTCCTGCTAACGCAAAAAACTATGTGCAGGGTGAAGATATAAAGTTCTGGACTCATGTTCCCACTGTTATTAACGGCGAGGCATCGTTCAGTGGAGCAAACAGCATTATCTGGCAGGCTTCTCCTCTTCCAGCTAAAACATATCTTGAGAGCAGAGTAATAATGCCCACCGCGTTATTTTCGTCAGCTCCAAGCAGCGCGTATACAAATAAAAATATGCTCACAGAAATACTTAAAGAAGAACAAAGTCTTGCCGATAAAACAAATTTAGAGCGAAAGCTTCAAAAAATTCAAGTTTACGGCGCGCTGGGTATTTTGCTTGCGACTATTATTGCAATTTTCTTAATTTGGAATAAATACGGCAAACCTCATAAAGCGGAATTTGACGGAGATTATTACCGCGAGCTTCCCAAAACGTACAGCCCTGCGGAACTTAATTTCTTTATGAATAAAACCAAAGTAACTTCTCCGGCATTTTTGGCGACGCTGCTTGATTTGGCAAGGCGAAAGTACTATAAAATCGAAGAAATAACCCAAATGGAAGACAGACTGCTTTTTGATAAGGAAATTACAACATACCGCCTTACCCGTACAGAAGCAGAAGGAAACGATGTTTTGCAGCCGCACGAGAAAAAGTTTATGGATTTATTGTTCGATGACATATCGCTTGACGGCAAAAGTTTAACTCTTGAAGACATTGAACATTACAGTAAAAAAAGCAAAACATTTTATAATTTCTGGAACAGCTGGACTGCGCTAGTGCAGGTTGAGACAAGAAAGTATAATTTCTTCGATAAACCCGGTAAAATTTTAAAAACAACAACGCTTATCGGCTTTTTGATGTTTGTTTTATGCTTTTTCTTGTTTACAAGGTTTACGGTTTTCGCGATTTTGTTATTTGTCAGCAGTATGCTGCTTATAATAATACCCAACACTTTTAAAAGACGTTCAAAAGAAGCGGAAGAAGACTTCGCAAAATGGAAAGCTTTCAAACGCTTTTTACTCCATTTTTCTCAGATGGAAAAACACGAAATACCGAGTCTTGTCATCTGGGAACATTATTTGGTTTACGCTGCGGCGCTTGGAATAGCTAAAGAAGTATTAAAACAATTAAAACTGGTATTTACCGATTTGTCTCAGGACGGATACCATTTCGGCTACGGATGGTTTTATTTCGGTCACGCGGGCATACACGGCATAGACACGTTCTCAAATTCGTTTGACAACTTCGCAAACAATATCGAGCATTCATTAAGAACTGCGGCAAGCAAAGCGTCTTCTGGTTCCGGTCACGGAGGAGGCTTCTCCGTAGGAGGAGGCGGCGGGGGCGGCGGAAGCAGCTTCGGCGGCAGATAAGCTCTCGGCACTTTAGATTTATATTTTAAAGCAATAAAAAAGCATAACTTTCGTTATGCTTTTTTATTACTGTTTATTGTTTATTTATTGAATTTGTTTTTAATACGTAATTGATTTTGACCAAATGAAGGATGATATTTTTTATCATCTGCTCCTGTTCTTCCGTAAGTCCGTTTTTGCCTTTACCGCACGTCTTGCACCATATATTTTTGCCCGAATTCTTCTGACCGCAGAATGCGCATACCCACGCTTCTTGGTCATTTGCATTTTCAGCATCAAGCTTTAAAAATTGTTTCATTCTGTCTGTTATCTTATCAATTATTTCAGAATCTTTCAAAGAATATGTTTCCTTATATTCAAGCAGTTTGGGGAAAATTGTCTTTGACAATATGTTTACATTCAACGTATCAAGCATCGGGAAAATTTCTTCATAATATACGCTTACAGCATTCTTGTATATATAGTAAAACAATTTTTTATCGTCTTTTATATCTAATCCTTGCAGTTTTGTGTTAAACCCAATTGCAATATCATAATCGCCGTAATTTTCCAAATAATTTAATACGGCATTAAATTGCGTTTCTCTTGCATCCAAAGTAGATGTATCATTTTTAAAATCTGATTCATATATAAAATTTATAAGCCTATCTAAAGGCACTATTATGCATTCGTCATTCAGTTGCTCTATAATCTGTATTTTTTCTTTAAAACTTAATTCCGGATTTAATATCTTCTGAGAATATTCTTCTGCCAGAATGGCATTTCGCATCTTGTCTGCAGTTATTGTATCCTCACTATCCTCTGTTTTAGACATATTACTGCGTATGTATACAGCTGTCGCAGATGCTGTGCCAAAAAAATCTGCGTCTTCTGTCAGGTTAAGTTCGCCTATATTAATTTTGAGCCCTATAATTGCATTCGCGCCTCTTTTTTCTGCTTTAATCTTAATATTGTTTATTAATTCATCTTGCATTTCTTCTATTAATTTTTCATATACTGATGATTTTTGTATAAATTGTTCATTATTATAATAAATAATCTGATCGTTTACAATGCCCAAATATTTATCAATATTATATCCTTCAATATTGCCTGTAGTCGTAATAAATTCTTTTTTTACCATTACGTTCCTCCAAATACTTATTTATTAATACTATAACATAACAATAATATTAATTATATCTTTTATTTAATATTAAAATAAAATTTTTAGCCTGATAATTTGGTTTGTGTTGTTTGAATTTTAAACAAATTTTTATGCATACTATACCGGAGGTGAAATTATGCAGGAGTTTTTTGAAATTATCGGCACTGCAACAGGCTCTTTAATAGCTTTATTTGTACTTACAAAATTAATGGGCAAAAGACAAGTCTCTCAGCTCAGCATGTTTGACTATGTTATAGGCATTACAATAGGCTCTATAGCCGCTGAAATGGCTACAAGCCTTGACGGTCCTTTTTACAGACCTTTGCTTGCAATGGTTGTTTATGCCGTATTCTCAATACTTATAGCTGTAGCTATAACAAAATCTTTAAAATTGAGAAAAAAGCTCGAAGTCGTTCCTGTAATTTTATTTCACTGCGGCAAAATGTATCGTGATAATTTTAAAAAAAACAAACTTGATTTAGACGAATTTCTAATGATGTGCAGAGACAAAGGTTTTTTTGACCTGAATACAGTACAGACAATCGTTCTTGAGCAAAACGGAAAGCTCAGTATCCTTCCAAAATCCCCGCAAAGGCCGCTAATACCAAAAGATTTAAATATATACCCTCGGGAAGACGCGCTCGTATGCAACATTATAATGGACGGGGACATTATGGAAGTAAATTTATCAATGTGCAATCATGATAAAGAATGGCTGATTGAGGAGCTTTCAAAGCAAGGTGTAAAACATCCTGAAGACGTGTTTCTCGCCACTCTTGATAATAATGATAAGCTTTCTGTATTTTTAAATTGCAAAGACTACAGTGTTAAAGACAGCAATAAACTTGTTGGAAAGTAATTGTCGCTAACGCAAATTGCCTCTAAGCTTACTTTCAATAATTTTCATGCCGGGATTATACTTTTCTTTTAGAAGATTTACAATTGCTCTGTTGCCTTCGGATATTCTGGGGCTCAGCACAATTTCCATTTTTAAAAAAGTATCGTTATTTAAAAGCAAATAATAATATTTAAAAGGAAAATAAAAAAATAAATTATCAGCTATGTTTTGATTGTATTTTTTTTCATCGGTTTTAAATTTTACAGGCAGCAGTATTAAAATATAACGCCATTCTTTTTGAAAGTCCCAAAAAATTCTTTTATCCCTTCCAATATGCGTTAATTTTTCTTCGAGCTTATAATTAATGGGAATATCAAACACATTTTTGTTATCATCTATATTTTCTACATAATTAATTTTATATAGCCTTGGCATGTGCTTTATTATATAATACGGTCCTGATACATCGTCCAAATATTCTTCTATTTCGGCATTGCGTGTTTTATAAAAATCCAAAACCTGTTTAGGCACAGCGTTTATTACAACATCACTTGATACGCTGTACTGCTCAAACGGCATTGATGGCATTTTTATCCTCACTCCAGAGTCAAGTCCTGCATACATGTTCCACATAGGTATACTTTCCATACTATCCTCGGTCCAAGAGCTGATATAGACATACTTTCCGTATTGCTGTGCGTCCTTCAGATGCTTTTCTTCCAGATCGTCTAAATCGGTGAGAGGCGTGAATTTAATTTTTTTATCCCTTAAAATTAATGCAAGAGTATCAATCGACGTATAATGGTAGAGATATTGCGGCATTGTTTGTTCGTTTTTATTGGGTGTTTTATTCATATAAATATTATTGCCGCGAAAATTGATATTATTTCACGGCAATTAAAAATTATATTTAAACATTATGTATTATTTTACTCTGTTCTGGTTCCGCAGCGAGCGCAAAAACTCGAATCAATTGTAAGTTCGCTTCCGCATACTCTGCAGAATTTAGTTTTACTTTTATCAAAAAATGAAAGCTGCGTATTATCCGCACTATTTTCTTTTATAAAATTTATTGCAGCGGCTGTTTCTTTTGCAGTATGCAGAATATATTTGCTGATTGTCACGTCATTTTCTTTTGCCAATTGTTTTAACAGCTTTTTTTCTTCACTGCTTACTCTTATCGTAATAAATTGATCCTTAGACATAACCCTCTCCTTATTTAATTCAAAATCATATATAAGATATAATTTTATCTGTTATTTCCTTAGTTCCCAAAAAGCTTTTGCCGTTTGCTATGTCAGCTGTTCTGTATCCTTGTGCAAGAGCTTTTTTTACCGCGTTTTCAATATTATCTGCCGCATCGCTTTTTTTAAATGTATATCTCAGCATTAAAGCGGCGGATAGTATGGACGCTATAGGGTTAGCTATATTTTGACCCGCGATATCCGGCGCTGTGCCGTGAGAAGGTTCGTACAGCCCGAAATCTCCTTCTCCCATTGACGCTGAAGGCAGCATGCCTATTGAACCGCTTATCATGCTTGCTTCATCTGATAATATGTCTCCAAACATGTTTTCAGTTAAAATTACGTCAAACTGCGCAGGATTTCTAATAAGCTGCATAGCTGCGTTATCTACATATAAATGCTCAGTTTTTACCTGAGGGTATTGTTTAGAAATTTTATCGACAGTCCGTCTCCATAATTTTGAGGTTTCAAGCACATTTGCTTTGTCTACGCTTGTTAACTTTTTGCTTCGGCCAGTTGCCGCGGCAAATGCTTTATGCGCTATGCGTTCAATCTCATATTCATAATATTCCATGCAATCGCATGCATAATTAGATGTTTTCTCTTTTCTTCCGAAATATATTCCGCTTGTAAGTTCGCGGAAAATAATAAAATTCAAATCATTTTTAATAAAATTATCCTTTATCGGACAAATATCCTTTAATTCTTCAAATAAAATTACGGGTCTTATATTTGCAAATAATCCGAGTTCTTTTCTAATAATAAGAAGGCTTCTGTCATTTAGATGATCCCATTTAGGTCCTCCCAATGCACCCAGCAGCACAGCATCGCTTTTTTTACATGTATTTATTGTATGTTCCGGCGCTCCTGTTCCTGTTGCGTCTATTGCGGCGCCTCCGGCAAGCAATTCGGTAAAATTAACCGCATAATTATATTTTTCACAGACAGTTTTCAAAACACGAATAGCCTGGCTTATTACTTCCGGACCAATGCCGTCGCCTTTAATAACAGCAATATTCATATCCATATTAATATACCTTTGCATTTATTTAAGTTTAAGTTGAATATAATTAAGAACTATTATAAAACAAATATTTGAAATCAACACATAATTTTGGTTTTATTATATAAAAAATAACCCGCCGATAATTTCGGCGGATTTGTTTAAATGTACAAATTCAGATAATCATCGATATCTTTATCTGACATACCTGCTTCTTTATATTTTCCTATATGATCTTTAAGTAATTCTCTCATCTGGCTGATTTTTTTTTCATTTACGTTTTTATTTGATAAATTCATAATATTTGTATTTACATTTTTAATTTCATTTTCCGCCATAAATTTATTAAGCCTCCAATATAAAATATTATAAAAATTACTGTTCTTATTTTGTGTAATTAATCAACTTTTATATTGGTACTATTTTCTTAAAGCGAAAAATAAAAAGACTATTACAGTCTTTTTTATAAAACTATTTTATCTGATTTTTAAGTTTTTCTTCATATAGCTTATATTCACGGTCTATTCTGCGCATTCTTGTTATCTCGCGCCCGTCAACAGGCACTGAGTCGTAACCCAGCATCTTATCTATTTTGCTTTTAATTCGTGAAGCATATTCGTCCGTATCTTCAATGTTAATATTATCCGAGATACTGTCAGAACTTTTCACCTTTCTCACTCCTGCTTTATCTTAATAATTTCTTAATATATTATATTATATTTTATTTCAAAAGTCATTATAATATTTAAGATTTTATTAAGTTTTTTTATATTTTTTATTATAATGCCCCCTTTTATAAAAAATATAAAAAATCCGCCTTATCAGCGGATAAAAATTTAAATAATTTTATATATAAAGTCTTAGATAATCTACAATATCATTATTATCAAATCCAACGTTTTGGTACTTAACTATATGCTTGTTCAATCTTTTTCTAAGATATTCCAAATTTTCATATTCTTCTTCTTTTTGTTTCATATTTTGTAGATAATTGCATATAAGTATTAACATGTCATCAATAAATTCTTGGTTCACTTTTGCTAAATCTGTTTGCTTTGAAGCGTTTATAAAACTAGCAAGCATGGAATTTTTACACTCGTAAATCATCATAATAGTCCACCCAAAAACTATTAGTATTACCTTTCTTTATTTAATTCCCGTCTGCTTACATTATTTTATTGTTTGTGGAGACAATTGTATATTTTTTGCCCTTATTTGTCAATAAATCCCAAATTATGATAAATATTGATTATATTGATTTAAAACAAATATTTAAAATTCTAGGTATAGATTATCTGAATAAAAAAATTATTTTTATTATATTTTAATTTTTTATTTTTAAAAAACTTTTATTTTTTTATAAAAAAATATATTGATTTTTTATAGTATTATAGTATACTTATTACTAAAAGGGAGAACAACAAACGTAGTTATCCATTAATTCATTTTTTCTGCCCACCTTTTCCAGTTCTCCCTTTTGAATATGAATTAATAAGCTGTTATTTTATATAACAGCTTTTTTGTATAATTTAGAAAAAACTGGATAAAATAAGAAAACATTTTAATAGGAGTTAAATGAAATGAAAGATTTATCTTATACTATTGACTGCCGCGGCAGATTGTTTGTATTTGCGCCTATGACGGAAGATTTTATCTATGAATACAGAGGAGATAAATGGACTGCGTATCAAGGGCTGCTGCGTTCATGGCTTGAAAGCGAGCCTATAAGCGAAGATGATGCTATGCAGATTACTGCAGGAATGAAATTTCAGTTAAATTGATTTTATAAAATATTGATTATAATGCCGTCTCCAAAAATTGCATGGTTTATTTGATTTTAATCTTGCAAATAATATAATCGCATCGTATTTAGTTAATGCTGTGCGATCAGAGGCTGACTCGGGAAAGCGCTTGCGGCGCAGATCCCTTTATGTCGGTCTCTTTTTTTCATTAATTTTTTTATTTTCAAAATAGCAGGCAAATAAAAAATACTGATATTAATCAGTATTTTAACGTTTAATTTAAATGGTGCCGGAGGCGGGACTTGAACCCGCACGAGAATGCTCCCACAGGATTTTAAGTCCTGAGCGTCTGCCGATTCCGCCACTCCGGCAACTATGGAGGCGGCACCCGGATTTGAACCGGGGATAGAGGTTTTGCAGACCTTTGCCTTGCCACTTGGCTATGCCGCCATGGAGCGAAAGACGAGATTCGAACTCGCGACCCTCGCCTTGGCAAGGCGATGCTCTACCACTGAGCCACTTTCGCATAATGGTGCCCAGAGTCGGAATCGAACCAACGACACGAGGATTTTCAGTCCTCTGCTCTACCATCTGAGCTATCTGGGCAATTTTTATATATTAATTTTTCAATATATCTGGCGATCCGGAAGGGGCTCGAACCCTCGACCTCCAGCGTGACAGGCTGGCATTCTAACCAACTGAACTACCGGACCTGTTAAATTTTATGGTGGGCGCAATAGGGCTCGAACCTATGACCCCCTGCTTGTAAGGCAGGTGCTCTCCCAGCTGAGCTATGCGCCCGTAAAGTAAAGTGCATTAGTAAGTATACATTATGTTTATAGTCTTGTCAATAACGCTCTTTTAAAATTATAATCATTTTTTCGTAATTTTTTTATCATGCGGGAATATGCAATCAGAGCAATCTTTTATATTACCGCCGATTATTTTATAGTCTTTGCCGCACTTAGTAAAATACAGCGGGCAATAGCAAAACAGGCAGTTAAAATCTTCAGGCGCTATATTTTTATGGCACGGAAAATACTCGCAGTCTTTATTTTGAAAAAAAGAATAACCCGGCAATTGTAAATTCCTCCGCTGGCCTATGCTTTATTTGTTATGTACTATATTATTTACAGGATTTTATATTGTTATTATTTATGTTTTTATTTTCTTCTTCTGCGGCCGTCTGCATTATCTGCGGCTTGAACTGTATTTTCAGTATATTTTACAATCGACATATTGTTATAGTATTTATTTTTTTCATTCTCAAAAATAAAAATGCTTCGTTTGCCGTAATTCTGAACAAGTTTGCAATTTTCACCGTTCACGGTTAACGTATCATTGGGAGCTATGATGTAAATAGGGCCTAACTCTTTGATGTCTTTATTGAACGTTATTTCAACGCTGCTTTCATTGTCATGCTTAATTTTGTCAATTTCAAATAATGGAAGCAAATGCGCTTCTGAATATATGGGCTGTATTTGTTTTTTAACGTCAACTCTTACTAAGACCTGCGTTTGATGAGCTTTTACTGTAAGAGCGCTGTTGCTTGCAAGCAAGGCTCCGTATTTGCCGCAGTATATTCCCTGCTGTATTGTATATTCGCTGTCCTTGCTTTTTGGATTGAATATAACAAGGTAATGGTTTGTATTTTTCGCAAATTCAAAAGTGTGGATTCCGTCTGTTTCTTTGTGGAGGACATTTTTAATTTCGGGATTGGGAAACGCTTTTTTTAACAGCGGCATCTCTAAATCATCATATGAGGATATGTTGTCCGATACCAAAGTGCAGCTGCTTAAAATTGAATTCAAAGTAATGATTGAATGTTTTTCAAGCAGATTCAAATGAGTGTCCTCGCTGCCTATAAAAAAGCTTGTTGAGACATTTTTAAAAATATTCTCATTAAAATATCTTCGTGCAATTACCGTATTAAGCGCGTTGAGAGTTGATACTCTTTCTTTGTATCCCGCCTTTTTCATGACGTTGTCTTCCCAGAACGGAGCGTTGTCTACGCTTATTTTGCAGTAATCGTATTTGCCCATCGCGCTGCCTATCGGCAGAGAAGAAGCGATTATTGTTCTTCCCATACATAGTTTAGTTATAAAATTAGTAATATCGCTTATAATTTCAGCTCTTGTTCTGTCAATGCGTGGCTCAATCGCCGCGGCGTATATCAGATCGATGTATATTAATTCAAAGCCCCATTCGTACATTATCGTTTTAAACATATCGTTAATGTATGCTGCTACTTCGTCGTTATATATATCCAATACAAAGAATTTGCTGCTCCAGTCGGGGTTATAACCGCCCGATACATTGAATTTCATGACTTTCTTTAAAAACCAGTCGGGATGCTCTTTATACAGCTTGGACTTTTTCTCCGCGACAAACGGCGCTATCCATATGCCCGCTTCAAAACCGTTTTCTTTAATTGCGTCAGCGGCGGCTTTCATGCCGTCGGGAAAACGTTTCTCGTCAATTATATTAAAATCTCCGAGTCTGGTTTGATAACTGTCGTTTATAAGAATTGTGTTTACAGGCAATCTATTGGCTTTAATTTGCGATATATTCTTTTCAAGCTCACTTTGTGTTATCGGCTTTATTTTGTGGCTTATTTTGTGCGGAGTCACCCAGATATTCTTACCTTTTCCCGAGGGTTTGTTAACGGTAAAATAGTCCACGTAATTATCGTAAATTTTATGAGGCTCGCCTTCAGCTATAATAAAATCCAACAAAGAAAAATTGTCATCAACAAGCCTGTTTTTGCAGTCGGAATATATGCACATTGAATTTTTTTCTTTATCGAAATTAAAGATAGTATACGCGTTCTCTTCATTAACGGAACCGTAAAACCTTATGTTTTTGCCGTCTTCTTTATTGAATTGTATGAAAGTATGAGAAAGCAGCCCTTTATTTTCGAATATTTTTTCGGTTTTATAATCGCCGAAATTCGCAATTGAAAAGAGCTTCGCTACAAAATTCAATTTATATAATTTAAAATTATAATCGCTTTCAAGGGATTCACTGCTGGACTGATAGCCGTTGGTGGTTATAGTCTTATATTCATATATCATGTCAAATTTAAAACTGCATTCGTCTACTACTACAGGAGCTTTCGGTCTAAGCACAACAGATATTCTGTTGCCGAGCTCTGCTGCCATTGAGGAAAATTCCAAGATAATATTTTTATCTTCATATCTTTCAAGGGCATTAAGTTCTATTGTCTGAGATACTCCCGAACGTCTGTATTTTAATTTAAATATATTCATATATTATCTCCGTAAGGATTATTAGTTGGCAAATATTATCTGAAATGTAATTATATATTATTTTCGTGTGATAATAAAGAAATATTTACAAAATATTTACAATTATATTTTGTTGAATATTAGAAATATAAATCCGTCAGATTTTTATAATTTGAATTTTTAACATATTATTTCTTATATTAAATATTTTTTTGATATAATATATGTATCTAAATAAATAGAGGTTATATTATGCAAACAATAGATTGGCGAATTATTTTATTAATAGTAAATTCCTTAATCCTTTTATTCCTAATATACAATTTGGGTCGTTATACATTCTGTAAAAAAATTCATTACTTATTCTTAAGTATCCGTTTTAAAACGAGATATTTTTTAATTGGTAATTATAATCGTGGACTCTCTCTTCTTGACCCTGATTTATTAAAATATAAGAATATTTATCTCACTATCGCAAATGACGGTATCCGCATTCGTCAAGTAGGTAGTTTAAGAAAGCCTATTTTCTTACCATATGAAAATATGACCAAAGTTGATATTGTTCTGCGTGATAATCAAACCCCTGCTCCTGTAGATGAATACAATTTGCCTGTTTTTATGAAAGATCTCAGATATATTCTAATTGAATATGTTTTAAGTAATGTAAAACAACAAGAATTAATTACTATTTCTTTTAACTGCAATGATAACATATATCCTTTTAATAACTATATTTATACTAAATTTAATCCTTTAAAAAAAATAAATGAATATATAACTGGTAAATTAATAGTTAGTTATGTTGAAGAAGGAAGAAGTTTCTAGCCAATTTGCATAATACTTAATTTGCACACTCATATATTCATAACAATATAAGACAACGTCTTATATGCTCTCTTCCTTAAATTGATTATTAAACATAATCGCATACGCCCCGAACATATCAGCTTTTCTTTTAGCTTTCTTTTCCTTAACTATCTTTTTTTAAAACAAACGTAGTTTTAAGAGCGGGCGAACACAGTTCGCCCCTACGTTTGAATGTGAAGGTTGCAAGCGGTGTAATTAAAAGAATATATTTAAGGCGGAACGCCAAGGTTGTCGTTCCCTACGATTTCGGGGAAGGGCAAGCAGGAAGTCTGATACAAAATAATTCGTAAGTATAAGTCGAATGACGATTAAGTAATTGAACGTCTGCGGAAGTCTGACAGGTATAAATATGATGTTGGTAACAATCTAACGGATATTTTAAAAGTAAGGTAAAATCATTCACATTAATTACGAATTCAGAGCAGTAAATACAGAGAAGGCGGAACGACACAGGGGTCGTTCCCTACAATTAAAAGCAAAGCAAGAAGGTCGTTTTTCGGGGATGAGGGCGTCAGAACGGGCGAACACAGTTCGCCCCTACAATTGCATTATTTGCCAAAAAAAAACGGTATATACATACCGTAATTTTTATTAATTATATATTCGCTTTAGCGACTTTCGCAAGTTCCGCAAACGCGTTTGCGTCATTCATCGCAATATCCGCAAGTATCTTTCTGTCTACTTCTATTCCAGCTTTTTTAAGCCCGAATATAAATTTGCTGTAGCTCATGTCATTAATTCTCGCGGCAGCGTTTATTCTGCTTATCCAAAGTTTGCGATAATTTCTTTTCTTTTCTTTTCTTCCAATGTAGCTGTCTCTAAGCGCTCTTATAACGGCTTCGTTCG
>JAAZOI010000083.1 GCA_012797825.1 Eubacteriaceae bacterium
GAAGGCGATATTACACTTGCAGAACCGCAGGCGCTTATAGGATTTGCGGGACCCAGGGTTATTGAGCAGACTATAAGGAAAAAACTGCCGCCGGAATTTCAGACAGCAGAATTTTTGCTTGATAAAGGTTTTATTGACCATATAACTCCGCGAAAAGACCAAAAACAGTTGATAAGCAAATTATTATCAATGCATAAAAGGAGTTGGTAAAATGAGCAGCGCATTTGAAAAAGTTTTAGCTTCCAGAGCGAAAGACCGTCCGACCGGTCTTGCTTATATAAGCGCTATATTTGACGATTTTATCGAGCTCCACGGCGACAGACGGTTTGCCGAAGATACAGCCATTGTAGGGGGCATAGCAAGGCTTAACGATATGCCTGTAACAGTAATTGCCATGGATAAGGGCAATACAACAAAAGAAAAAGTTTACCGCAATTTCGGTTCTCCCAATCCCGAAGGCTATAGAAAAGCGTTAAGGCTTATGAAACAGGCCGAAAAATTTCACCGCCCTGTTGTCTGCTTTGTAGATACGGCTGGCGCATTCTGCGGTATAGGCGCTGAAGAGAGAGGCCAAGGGCTTGCAATTGCCGAGAATTTAATGGAAATGATGACTCTTAAAGTGCCTATAATATCAATTTTTATAGGCGAGGGAGGAAGCGGCGGAGCGCTTGCGCTTGCTGTTGCCGATGAAGTGTGGATGCTTGAAAACTCGATGTATTCGGTAATAACCCCCGAAGGCTGCGCGAGCATATTATGGAAGGATCCTAAAAAAGTTAAGGAAGCTGCCGAAAGCCTAAAACTAACGGCGCAGGATCTAAAAGAGCTAGGCGTTATTGAAGAAATTATTAAAGAGCCGAAAAAAGGGTTTGAGAGCATATATAAATTACTTGAGTCTAAATTAATTGAGACAATAAGCAAAAATATACAATTGCCGCCAGAAACTCTTGCGCAAAAGCGATATGAAAGATTCAGAAAATTCGGCGTATATGAAGAAATATAATATAATTTGATATTATTAAATACTTAGTTGTATGGGAAGTCATACAACTTTTTTATTTATTTTAAGCGAAATAAACAGTATAATAAGATAACATTAAACAGTATTTTTTGTATACAGAGGATATTTATGATAAGAGAAGTTGATATAAAAGACGCAAAGCAAATAGCGGATATTTATAAGTATTATGTAGAAAACTCTACAGCTACATTTGAGACAGTACCGTTAAGCGAAGAAGAATTTGCGTCTAAGATAAATAAGTTTAAGAATAATTATCCGTGGCTTGTATATGAAGAAGAAGGCAAAGTCATAGGGTATGCTTATGCCGCAAAATTCAAGGAAAAGCCTGCTTACAATACGACGGTAGAACTTACGATATATTTCCATAAAGATTACTGCAAAAAAGGATACGGAAAAGAGCTGTCGATTGCACTTTTTGAAGAATTAAAAAAATACCCGTATTATCTGGCGTACGTATGCATTACATACCCCAATATTCCGAGCCAGAAACTGACAGAATCGCTGGGGTTTGAGTGCGTTGGCATATTTAAAAATATCGGACGAAAAAACGGCCAATGGCTGAGCGTAATAGATTATATAAAACCAATAAAAGAATTTGATTAAAGGTATATTTATGTGCGGAAGATACGCTTTTTTTTCGGATGAGGAAAATATAGAGATTAGAAGAATAGCTGAATTAGTGGATAAAAAATACGGCCGGGCCAGTATGCCTGCCGGCGAGATATTTCCCACGGATAAAGCCGTTGTGCTGTTATCAGGCGCAAACAATAGTATTGATGCAGCGATAATGAATTGGGGATATGAAGGCTTTAAACAAAACGTCTCAATTATAAACGCAAGGGCGGAGACTGCCGACAGCATAAATATGTTTGCAAAAAGCATGGAACTATACCGCTGCATAGTGCCATCAACCGGGTTTTATGAATGGGCGAAAGAAGAAAAAGACGGCGCAAGTGTTAAAAGCAAATATCTTTTTAACCTGCAAGGGCAGAACATGGTATATATGGCAGGGCTGTATAATGCAGATAAAAAATTTACGATAATTACGACAAAAGCCAATGAATCAATGGAAAAAATTCATAATCGTATGCCGTTAATTATTGAGAAAAAGAATTTGAAAGATTGGATATTTGATAGAGAATTTGCTTACAGGTATTTAAAAGAAACACCGCCCCATATTATTTACAGAGCGGTTTAAGATTAGCATTATTCGACTATTTTATAATAAGCTCTGGCGGTAAGAGTATATACGAGAGCGTAAATAAGACTGAATACAACTACAGTTCCTACAACGCACCAAGCAAATAAAACAATATTTGTAAGGTTTAGCGCGGCCAACAGCTTTGTTATCATTTTAAAAGCTGCCGCTATATGAACTACGGCTGCAATAAGCGGCAGAAAGAATACAGTAAGCACCTGCGTTTTTACCGTACTTTTAACCTCGGTTCGGCTTAACCCGACTTTCTGCATTATTTCAAAGCGATGCTTATCATCATAACCTTCAGAGACTTGTTTATAATAAATAATAAGCACAGTAGCCATCATAAACAGAAGACCGAGGAAGATTCCCAAAAAGAATAAACCGCCGTAAATTGTAAGAAATTCTTCGCGTATGCTTTCCGCGCATCCTACGTAAATTCGATCTGAATTTATACTCTTTGAGTTGTCTAATGATGTATTTATTTTATTATAAAGAGCTAACTGCGCAACACCGTCAGTATTTGTATCAAAACCTAAATAATAATTAAGATTTGTATTTGACGCTTTATCTAAAGCTATAGAATTATAAATATTCATTATAACTTTTTCGCTGGGCGCTATAAATATAAAATAATTGTCTGAAAATTTAATGGATGTGTATTTAGCCAAACCGGCATCTTCGGTTAATTTTATTATTTTATAATTATTACCGGCGAATGTTACATTATCGCCGATAGCAGTCTTTTTACAGTACGCCATTAATTCATCTTCTTTGAGCGATAAAGTTGTGTTGTTGATTCTATTGTATTCATCAAGAGGTATGAATAATACGGCAATCGCGTCTGTTTTTAAATATACCCCGTTGCTTACAAAAGAGAAATTATTTTCTTTTTGTGATACCATAAAATTAAGATATCTTAATTGGAATGTATTTATACTGCCATTATTTGATTCGGATATAGTCTTATCAATAATTTCATTTAAATAACCGGAATCTTTTACAGATATGCTTTGAGCGGTGACTTCTATATTTCTAGGATATAAATTGCGCAGAGCGTCATCAAACCCTAAGTATAGACATACAGTAGTTGAAATCATAACCAAAACCATAGTAGAGAGTATGCAGATATTCGCAAGACCTACGGCGTTTTGTTTCATGCGGTAAAGCATGCCTGATATTGTTGTGAAATGGTTAGTTTGATAATAATAGCTTTTATTTTTGCGAAGTATTTTAAGCAGTGCTATGCTGCCTGCGATAAACAATAGGTAAGTGCCTATTATTACCAACAATACAGCTATAAAAAACAATCCTATTGCGGCAAGAGGAGAGTTGGTAGTTATAGCTATATAGTAACCTGAAAGAAGGCTTATCGCCCCGAATGAAGCAAGAACCCATTTTGTTTTGGGTTCGCGTTCGCCGACGTTGGAGCCATACAAAAGTTCAATGGGTTTAGAAAAATGCAGTTGTCGCAGCGTATTCAAATAAATTAAAATAAATATGGAGGTAAATACAATAACTGTTATGGCAACAGCCAAAACTGAAATTTGAAATCCGAAGGATATATTAAATTTTAAAAGTTTTGCAAGTATCATTATCATTAATCTGCTGAACAGTATACCGCATAATAGTCCCGCGATAAGACCTGCTGAAGCGACGATTAAATTCTCTATGCCTAAAACGCGCCCTAAATTGCGTTTATCCATTCCCAGTATATTAAAAAGACCGAATTCTTTTTTGCGCCGTTTAATTAGAAAACTGTTAGTATAGAATAAGAATATAGTTGCAAAGATACCTATTATTATTGTGCCGAAAATCATAATAGTCTTAATATAAATGCTGCCGCTCATCTTAGATATGCCATCATTAGTAACTATAAAACACATGATGTAAAACATCATAATTGTGCCTATGCAGGTAAGAATATACGGAAAATAAAATTTGCCGTTTTTCTTAATGTTTGATAATGCGAGTTTCGCATAAAACATTTTACTCATTTTATTTTATTCTCCTGCTTATTATTTGAGCCGGTTGCTAAGACCGTAAGCGTATCGGAGATTTTTGCAAACATATCTTCTTTAGTCATATTGGCTTTATATAATTGATGAAAAACTTCGCCGTCGCGAAGGAAAAGCACTCTTTTGGCATGGCTTGCAGCTTTTATTGAATGGGTTACCATTAAGACGGTCTGCCCTTCGTTGTTAATACTTTCAAATAAAGACAGCAGACTGTCTGCTGATTTTGAATCAAGAGCACCTGTGGGCTCATCGGCAAGTATAAGCTGCGGATTTGTAATCAGCGC
>JAAZOI010000084.1 GCA_012797825.1 Eubacteriaceae bacterium
CCATACCCAAAAACTTGTTTACCCAAACAGAGTCTACCGCTATTTTTACAGGCTTTGCAGGGGATGGATATATATCAATAATGCCTTCTATTAGTTCGCAAGCGCCTATTTGTATAAGCAGCTGAGCTGCTCTGTCTGCCGCATAAGTGCTCATGCTGGCGTTTACGCCTTTTGAGAACAACGCCGCGGCGTCGGTATTCATGTTCATTTTTACAGACGATTTGCGTATATTTTCCGCGTTAAACGCGGCTGATTCTATTACTATCATTTGAGTGTCATTCGTAATTTCCGAGTTCTGCCCGCCCATAATACCCGCAATGCCCACGCCTTTTTTGGTGTCGGTAATTAACAGCAAATCCTCACAGCAAGCTCTTTCCTTTCCGTCAAGGGTAGTAATTTTCTCGTCTTTTTTAGCCCTGCGAACTATTATTTTGTTGCCTTCAATCATTTTGTAATCAAAAGCGTGGAGCGGCTGACCTACTTCCAATAGTATATAGTTAGTAACGTCTACTATATTGTTAATAGGCCTAAAACCGCACGCCATAAGCCTTCGCTGCATCCAAAGCGGGCTTTGCTCTATTTTTTTTACTTTCATCATTCTGCCAACATACCTGTGGCATAAATCAGGGTCGGCTATTTCAATGGATAAATATTTACCTATATCGCTTTTAGTCTCTTTTATTTTGGCATCAGGAACTTTTACGGGGTTGTAAAAAGCCGCCGCGAATTCACGCGCCATGCCTATCATAGACTGACAGTCGGGGCGGTTGTTAGTTATTTCAAAATCTATTACAACATCGTGGAGCCCTAAATGTGTAAGAGCGTCTTCTCCGCATTTAAGCTCTTCTGAGAATACGTATATTCCGCCTTCGCTGTTTTTAGGAAGAACTGATGCGTCAAGTCCTAGCTCTTCACCTGAACACATCATCCCGTTGGAAGTTATGCCTCGAAATTCCGTAACGCCGATTTTCTTTTCGAGAAGTTGTGCCCCTACAAGCGCAAGAGGTATTGTGTCGCCTTGTTTTATGTTTGTCGCTGCGGTAATTATTGTCTCTGTTTTGCCGAGCCCTATATCCACTGTGCACACGCTTAATTTATCGGCGTTGGGATGTTTTTCTTTTTTTATTATTTTAGCGACTATTATATCTTTAAGGTTTTCATCTTTATAATCCACAAATTCTACTTTGCTGCCCGTAATGTTCATTCTGTCTACATATTCATCTACGCTTCTGTCTACTTTTGTGTATTCTTTAAGCCAATCAAGTGATACTAACATATACTACCTCCCTATGAACTGTTGTATGAATCTTATGTCGTTTTCATACACCAGCCTTAAATCTTCAAGTCCGTACTTTATCATAGTTATTCTGTCAATGCCCATTCCAAACGCGTAGCCTGAGTATTCCAAATGGCTTATTCCGCATATTTCCATAATATTCGGGTGCAGCATTCCGCAGCCGAGTATTTCTATCCAGCCCGTGTTACCGCATACTCTGCAGCCAAGTCCTTTGCATTTGGGACATGTCGCGTCCATTTCAGCGCCGGGTTCCGTGAAGTAAAATTGGTGATGGCGGAACTTTGTTTTTGTTTGCGGTCCGAACAGCTGCTTCGCGAAAAATTCAAGAGTTCCTTTAAGGTCGCTCATTGTAATGTCTTTATCTACAATTATTCCTTCCATCTGGTTAAAAAGCGGCGAATGCGTCGCGTCTATCTCATCGCAGCGGTACACTTTGCCCGGAGATATTACTTTTATAGGAGGCTTATTTGAAAGCATTGTTCTTATCTGAACCGGTGAAGTCTGTGTTCTCAACAACACATCCTCGTTTATATAGAAAGTATCAGTAAGCGCCCGCGCGGGATGGTTTACTGGCGTATTCAAATAATCGAAATTGTATTTTGTAAAGTCAATTTCAGGTCCTTCCGCGACAGAGAAACCAATCGATGCGAATATCTCCACAAGCTCAATAGCAGTTTTTGATATGGGATGAAGCGAGCCTATTTCAACTTTCTTTCCCGGAAGAGTTATGTCTATATACTCTTTATCAAGTTTTGCCTGCATTGCACTATTTAAAATTTCTTCTTTTTTATCGGCAATAGACATCTCGATACTTTCTTTTACGGTGTTAGCTGCTGCGCCGATAACAGGTCTTTCTTCTGCCGAGAGAGTGTTCATAGAACGGAGAATATTAGTAAGATTGCCTTTTTTCCCGAGCACCGACACCCTTATATCTTCAAGCTGTGATATATTTTCGGCTTTATTAATTTTCTGTAATGTCTCATCTTTTATTTCATTTAACTGCCTTATCATATTTCCTCCTCCTGGTTTTTAAGTATATTTACAAATTGATTAATTATTTTCGCCGTTATTCCCCAAATGTTATAGTCTTTATAATAATAAAAATATACTTTTTCCCGTCTGGGTTTCCAGTTATAATCTCTGCCTTTATGAATTTTGTCAAACGGAAACTCTTCTTCAAATTCCGCCTGATAATTAACCGTATGCACTTTCGGCTGGCTGTTTAAAAAGAAATCAAGCGGAGCGGTGAAAACTTCTTCCACTTCATCTGCTGAAATATTAAGTTTTGATATGTCTATATCTTTCGCATATCCTACGACAGGTATTATTTTTCTTTCGTCTCCGGTAAAGATAGGATTCATTCTGCCAAGTATCTCAATTTCTGTTGGGTATATGCCCACTTCTTCATACGTCTCCCGCAGGGCTTCGCCTATTACGTCATCGTCTTCGCATAGTCCTCCGGGAAGAGAAATATCACCCGGTTGCGCGTTTTCGGAAAGGTTTCTGCTCCTTACTTCGAACAAAATATTGATTTCGCCTTTAATATCTAATAAAAGTATTAATACCGAGTATTTTTTATTGTGTTTATCGTATAAATAATTTATGTTTTTATATTTATTATCGTTATCCATAAATTCCCTGACTTTTGATTTTTATTTAAAAGCATAAAAAAATCCCTTCGTATAAAGGGACGATTAAATAACCGCGGTACCACCCTAATTAGCAATAATACCCACTTTTCGCCTTATTGCGGCAGACATTTTTCGCTCCGCGGTTGAATATTCGTACTAGCCAGCATAAAAACGCTTTCAGCTTACAGCGTTTTTTCTCTTTTCCATGCAATATGAAAGTACTACTTGCACCGCTTCACAGCTCATATTTTAAAAAATATAACATAAATGCTTATATGTGTCAATAAATAAAATATTATTGAATTTGAATATATATTATATTATAATTTTTAATTATACTTTTGTGAGGATTTAAATGGAAATATCAAAATTATTCAAAGAAAAGAAAATAGTTTACTCTTTTGAGATATTCCCTCCCAAGCTGAATTCTCCGATAGAAGTAATATACGATACTCTTTCTCATCTTGAGAATTTAAAGCACGATTACTTAAGCGTTACATACGGAGCGGGCGGAAGCGATGTAAAGTCGCGCACTTGCGACATAGCTTCTATTATTAAAAATAAATATAATATAGAGCCGTTATCTCACCTTACATGCATAAACTCAAAAAAGGATGAGGTCAGGCAAGTTCTTGACGCTTTAAGAGACGGCAACGTTACTAATATACTTGCTATGAGAGGCGACAAACAGCCGGGCACTATAGTTGCCGATGATTTTAAATTTTCCTATCATCTTATGGATTTTATAGCCCGTAACGGCGGTTTTAACATAGCCGGCGCGTGCTATCCCGAAGGGCATCCCGAATGCGAAAGTCTTACTAAAGATATTGAGTATATGAAAAAAAAGCAGGACTGCGGAGCTGAATTTTTTATAACACAGATGTTTTTCGATAACGGTCTGTTTTATGAATTCATAAATAAGGCAAGAAAAACAGGCGTAACCGCTCCCGTTCAGGTCGGTATTATGCCGATTACAAGCACTAAGCAGATAGAACGTATTGTTTACTTATCAGGCGCAAGAATACCGCAGAAACTTTCCAAACTGCTTGCCAGATACGGCAGTAACAAAGAAGCGATGACGCAGGCGGGAATTATATACGCAACGGAGCAGATAATGGACCTTGTCGAAAACAATGTACAAGGCATACATATATACACAATGAACAACTTAAATATAGCAAGACGAATAACCGAAAACATAAACAGCGTAATAAGCATGGAAAACACTTCTTATTTAGGATAATTTATGGATTATGCAATTAATAAAAATGATGTTCTTTCCTATCTGGGGCATAACGGTCAGACTATAGACGATAAACTTGAAAGACTGATAGAGCAAACTATTGCTCTTTCTTACGATTATATTAAACCGTTAAGTATTTACGGTATTTTTGATATAGCGGCGGATAACGGGTGCGTTTCTTTTAAAGGCTTGTTTGACGTAAAGAGTGAAGACTTATATAAGCTTCTAAAATACTCTAAAAAAGCGGTGCTTGCCGCTATCACTTTAGGAAGTGAAATTGAGCAGAACATTAAACGCTTTTCATACACGGAAATAAACAAAGCTTTAATATTGGACTGCTGCGCCGCGGCGGCTATAGAAAGCTATGCTGATGATGTACTGAATAAAATTGCTAGTAAGATTAAAGAAGACAACTTCAATCTTACTAACCGTTTCTCGTGCGGCTACGGCGATTTCTCTCTGTCGCATCAGGCAGATATTATAGCCGCTTTGGATGCGAAAAAGAGAATCGGTCTGTATTGTGATGATAACAATATGCTTTATCCGAAGAAATCCATGACAGCGGTTATAGGCATAACCGATGAAAATATCAAACATAAATACTATGCGGGATGTGAAAACTGCGCCGCAAAAAATATATGCAAATACAGAAAGGCGGGCAAAACCTGTGCAACTTAAAGAAAAACTGCAAAACAGAGAATTAATAACACTTGACGGAGCCATGGGTACCATGCTTGAAGCATCATACACTTTAAGCCCAGGTCGTCCACCCGAAGAGGTAAATATACTTTCACCCCAAACTGTTTCAGGCGTGCACGAGGCGTACTTAAAAGCGGGAAGCGATATAATACTTACGAACACTTTCGGAGCAAGCTCCGCTAAGCTTAGTAAGTTTGGTCTTGATATCAATGAAGTAATTCCTGCCGCAGTTAAAGCTGCTAAAAACGCCGCTTGCAAATACTCAGCGTGCGTAGCTTTGGATATAGGCCCTCTGGGTCAGCTGCTTGAGCCCATGGGTACACTTTCATTTGAGGACGCTTACGAATTATTTAAAGAACAAGTACTTCTTGGCGTATCAAACGGAGTAGACTTAATATATATTGAAACCATGTCAGATTTGTACGAAATGCGCGCAGCGCTTCTTGCCGCTAAAGAAAACTCAAACTTGCCCGTTTTTGCGACAATGAGTTTTGATGCGCATGGCCGCACGTTTTCAGGCTGCGACGCTGCAAGCGTCGCTCTTACTCTTACCGCTCTGGGCGCTGACGCCATAGGCGTAAACTGCTCGCTAGGGCCGAAAGAAGTTTATCCGATTTTATCTCAAATATCAACTCACACTTCCCTTCCTTTAATTGCAAAGCCCAATGCGGGGCTGCCTAAAATAGCGGCAGATATAACCGTGTTTGAAATAACGGCGCAGCAGTTCGCGCTTGATATGACGTTATTTGCG
>JAAZOI010000008.1 GCA_012797825.1 Eubacteriaceae bacterium
AACAAACGTTCGGTTATTTTTACTTTGAAAATGTTTAAATAGGATGATATAATAAATTGAAGTTTAATGTGGAGGTAATTTATGGTTAATAAAACTAATCAGTCCGTAAGAGAAAAACTGGGTGGAGCAGGGGAAGGAAAAGCGCTTGTAAGAACAGTAGTGGAAGCCGATAAGTTAAATGATAAAGGCAGAATGTTTAATCACATATGGCTTGAACCGGGCAGTTCAATAAGCTATCATCAGCACGTAGGAGAAACTGAATGGTATTACATTATTAAAGGACACGGACTTTTTCATGATAACGGAAAAGATGTAGAAGTGTTTGACGGAGACATAACGGCAACAGTTGATCAGGAATTTCACAGCCTGAAAAATATCGGTGATGATGTTTTGGAATTGATTGCTTTAATACTTTATAAATAAAAAATAAAATTATAAATAAAAAAAAAGCAGAGATGGCTCTGCTTTTTTTATTTGATGCTCATAATTTCTTCATGGGCTATTTTTAATTGTTTTATAATATCTATTTTTTGCGGGCAATGCTCCTCACATTGGCCGCATTCAATGCATTTATCGGGGCGTCTGTTTTCGGCAACGTGCAAAGGATATTGTATTTTTGTAAGCTTGTCATTCTCATAAATGTATCTTCCGTTATAAAAAGAGAATATAACGTTAATAGGTATGTTCATCGGACATCCGTCTATGCAGTATAAGCATCCCGTGCATGGAACTTTGACACGGGAAGTATAAAATTCTTTCAAATCACTTAAAAGATGCTTTTCGTTTTCTTTAAGATCGCCAACGCCGTAAGCAGACGCCGTAGCAATATTTTGTGTTAACTGCTCAATCGTGCTTGCGCCCGTAAGCACACAGCTTACTTCAGGCATATTAAACAGGTATTTAAAAGCAAGCTCTACCGGTGTCAGTTTTACATTATGTTTATCAAAAAGGCTCTGCATTTTCGGCGAAACTATTGTTGAAAGCCTGCCGCCTTTTAGCGGTTCCATTATCACTACAGGTATGTTTTTGCTTGCAGCGTATCTCAGCCCTTCTATTCCCGCCTGATAATTCTCATCCATATAGTTAAACTGAATCTGGCAGAAATCCCAGTCATATGAATCAATTATCTCTTTAAAAATTTTTATATCGTCATGAAACGAAAATCCTACTTGCTTTACGCGGCCGTCTTTCTTTATGGTGTCCATAAATTTAAACACATCATTTTTTATCGCGACAGGCCAGCTGAATTTATTTTGCGAGTGCATAAGATAAAAATCAAAATAATCTGTCTGCAAATTATTCAGCTGCTCATCCAGCAATTTAAAAAGTCCCGAATGATTTTCGGCAAGCCATGTAGGATTTTTTGTAGCTAAATGAATTTTGTTTCTGATATTATTATTCTTTAAAACTTTACCCACAAATTTCTCTGATTTGCCAACGTGGTAAGGGTATGCGGTATCAAAATAATTTACTCCGTTTTCATAAGCGTAAATTATCATTTTTTCGGCATGCGATTCATCAATTTTGGAATTGTCATTATCTATTACGGGAAACCGCATACAACCAAGACCTAACTGGGAAATATTTTGATTATTAAATTGTCTGTATTTCATAGAACCTCCTTAGTATTAAATTATTACAGTATATTAAATTACTGATATAATATCATAAATTTATAAATCATAAAAGCTCTACTTGTTTTATAGAACTTGACAATTTTCTATAAAAGAAATATAATTTAAAAAATTTTATATATTTAATGAGTAAAAATAGTAAAAACTTTAATTTGCACAAAGAGAGTAAAATAAAGCTGAGAGTTTTACTGCAAAACTGTTTTGAATGGATTTATGAAAATCTTGAAGGAAATGTCAAGACGCAAAAGCGTTATTTAATTGAGCGGATCATAATATATTTTATGGTCAATAATGGTGGTACCGCGGTTTTTAATCGTCCTGTAGAATTTATAGGACGATTTTTTTATATTTAATAAAATTAAGAGGTTGCAAATGAATAATACAGAAAAAAAAGTTATGTTCAGCGGCATTCAGCCGTCGGGAGATTTTACAATAGGAAACTATTTCGGAGCTATTAAAAATTGGGTAAAGCTGCAGTATGAGTTTAATTGCTATTTTTGCATAGTAGATCTTCATGCGCTTACGGTACCTCAGGAACCGGCAGTACTCAGAGGCAAAACAATGGAATGTTACGCAATGCTTTTAGCCGCCGGCCTAACTCCTGATAATACAACTCTGTTTGTGCAGTCTCATGTGCCTGCTCATAGCGAGCTTGCCTGGCTTTTAAACTGCGGCACATATATGGGAGAGCTGTCAAGAATGACGCAGTATAAAGATAAATCAGTAAAGCAAGGAGAAAATATAAGAGTTGCATTATTTGATTATCCTGTTTTAATGGCAGCCGACATATTATTATATCAGGCGCATTATGTTCCCGTAGGAGATGACCAAAGGCAGCATATTGAGCTCTGCAGAGACGTTGCGTCAAGGTTTAATAACATGTATTCAGATACGTTTACAATACCCGAAGGGTACTACCCTAAAACAGGCGCAAGAATTATGAGCCTTTCAGAGCCTACAAACAAGATGAGCAAATCGGACTCCAATGAAAATGGGTATATTTCACTGAAAGATAAGCCCGAAGTAATAATGAGAAAGTTTAAAAGGGCGGTTACGGATTCGGACGCTTCTGTAATATACGATGAAGATAAAAAGCCCGGGATTTCTAATTTATTGCAGATTTATGCATCAGCAACTGACAGCACTATACAAAAAGCGGAGCAGGAATGCAGAGCATTGTCGTATGCCGACTTAAAAATACGCGTGGCAGAAGCTGTAATAGAGTCATTAAAGCCGATACAGTCTGAGTTTGAATACCTTATGAAAGATAAAAAACTTTTGGAAGAATACATGCAAAAAGGCGCACAAAGGGCGGAAGCTACAGCAGTGAAAACGCTTAACAAAGTTCAAAAAAAAGTAGGTCTTATACTTAGAAAATGACATAATTTTCGTTTATTTATTTAATAACAAGTATTGCAAATAAGTTAAGGGCTTCACATTCGTAAGCCCTTATAATTGATTAAAAAAATATATTATTATTTATTTTCACTTATAAATATGCATTAGCAATAATGAATAATATTCAACTATATTCACATTTAGTTTTATAAATATACATTTTTATAAATAAAATTAATATTTTATTTATTTTTTGTATATTTATTGATATAATAGATTTCACGTTATATAAATGAATAATCGGAGGTATTTTTATGGAAGTTAAACCATTCAAAAAGATACTTATTGCCAACCGCGGCGAAATAGCTATACGAGTAATAAGAGCGGCAAATGAGCTTGGATTAAGGAGTATAGCTGTTTATTCCAAGGAAGATAAACTTGCATTGTTTAGAAGCAAAGCGGATGAATCATACATGCTTGACAAAGAAAATACGCCTGTCGGGGCGTACTTGAATATATACAAGATACTGGAAATAGCGAAATTGCGCAACGCATCTGCTATCCATCCCGGATATGGTTTTTTGGCTGAAAATCCGGATTTTGTACGCGCCTGCGAGCGTGAAGATATAATATTCATAGGACCTCCTGCCGATGTTATGGAAATATTCGGCGACAAAGTTGCAGCTAAAAAATTTGCCAAAAAAATAGGCATTCCCGTTTTGGGCGGAACAGATAAGCCTGTAAGCGATGAAAAAGAGCTTGTGCAAACGGCAAAAGAAATAGGTTACCCGATAATATTAAAAGCGTCTTTCGGCGGCGGCGGAAGAGGCATGCGTGTTGTGCATGATGAATCTGCTCTTATAAAAGAATACAAAACAGCCGTAAGCGAAGCTCAAAAGGCATTCGGCAACGGTGATGTTTTTATTGAAAAATATCTCGAAGCGCCGAAACATATTGAAGTACAGATTCTTGCAGACAAATACGGCAATGTTGTTCATCTGTTTGAACGCGATTGTTCTATCCAAAGAAGACATCAAAAGGTTATCGAATTTACGCCTTCTCTTGCTATTGATGATGAAAAAAGACAGAAAATATGTTCAGACGCAGTGAAACTTGCAAAAGAAGTGGGCTATGTTAATGCAGGAACAGTTGAATTCTTGCTGGATTCTCAGGGAAATCATTATTTTATGGAAATGAACCCCAGAATTCAAGTTGAGCATACAGTTACGGAAATGACAACAGGAATAGACCTTGTGCAGGCGCAGATATTAATTGCTCAGGGTTACGCGCTTAACAGCGAAGAAATTGGAATATATTCTCAGAAAGATATAATTCCGCGCGGAAGCGCTATACAATGCAGGATAACTGCGGAAGACCCCAAAAATAAGTTCATGCCTGATACAGGCAAGATAACGGTTTACAGAACAGCTGCAGGCAACGGAATACGTCTTGACGGCGGTAACGGATTTACCGGAGCGGAGATAACTCCTTATTATGACAGCCTTTTAGTTAAGACAATAGTTTGGGACAGCACGTTTGAAAAGGCGAGAAGAAAAGCTCTTCGAGCTTTAAAAGAACATTATGTTGAAGGCGTAAAAACAAACACTGACTTTTTAATAAATGTTTTGCAGCACGATTTGTTTAAAGAAGGCGCATGCAATACAATGTTTATAGACCAGCATCCCGAACTTTTCGCGACGAGAAAATCTGCGGATGATGAAGCGAAACTTGCTAAATATCTTGCAGAAATTATAATAAACAAAACACAAGGCGAAAAGAAAGATTACCCGGTTCCAATTATACCCAATGTGGATGGAATGCCTGTAAAAGACGGAACAAAACAGATTTTAGACAAATACGGACCGCAGGGAGTTGTGGATTTTATAAAGAGCCAGAAAAAGCTTCTGGTAACTGACACTACCTACCGTGACGCGCATCAATCGCTTCATGCGACGAGAATGAGAACAAAGGATATGCTTGATATTTCAAGAGCTGTCTCCGTTTACGGATGGGATTTGTTTTCGCTCGAAATGTGGGGAGGAGCTACATTTGATACAGCATACAGATTTTTGCATGAATCTCCGTGGACGCGTCTGAAAAGACTGAGAAAAAGAATACCTAATATTATGTTCCAGATGCTGTTAAGAGGTTGCAATACTGTCGGATATAAAAATTATCCCGATAATGTTGTAGTGGCGTTTGTTGAAGAGTCTGCAAAAGCGGGCATTGACGTATACAGAATATTTGATTCGCTGAACTGGCTTGAAGCGCTTAAACTTCCTACCGAAGAAGTTCTTAAAAATAACAAAGTCGCTGAAGTATGTCTGTGTTATACAGGAGACATTTTAGATAAGAGCAAGAAGAAATACGATCTTGATTACTACATTAAGAAAGCTAAAGAAATACAAGGTATGGGAGCCCATATACTGGGCATAAAGGATATGAGCGGTCTTTGCAGACCTCAGGCAGCATATGAGCTTGTAAAAGCATTGAAAGAAGAAATCGATATTCCGATACATTTCCATACTCATGATACGGCGGGTAATGCTGTAGCTTCGGTTTTGAATGCCGCAAGAGCAGGTGTGGATATTGCTGATATGGCTCTTAATGCAATGAGCGGCCTTACTTCGCAGCCTGCGCTTAACAGCATCGTCGCAGCGCTTAAAAATACTGAAAAAGATACGGAGCTTGACGAATTTGGCATGCAGCTTTTAAGTGATTACTGGGAAAATGTAAGACCTGTATATTATGAAGCGGAATCCGGACTTCGCACTCCTACAGCAGAAATTTATCGCTATGAAGTTCCGGGAGGACAATTCTCCAATTTAAAACAGCAGGCGGAAAGTTTCGGTCTCGGGCACAGATTCAGAGATTTACTTGAAAAATATAAAGACGCAAATGAGTTGTTTGGTGACATAGTAAAAGTTACGCCTTCTTCAAAATCAGTCGGTGATATGGCTTTGTTTATGATGCAGAATGATTTGACTGTTGAAAATATCTACGAAAAAGGCAAAAACCTTGCATTCCCTGATTCTGTTGTTGACTTCTTTAAAGGAATGCTGGGTCAACCCGAAGGCGGATTTGACGAAGAACTGCAAAAAATTGTGCTAAAAGGTCAGGAGCCTTTAACTGTACGCCCCGGTACACTGCTTGAAGCCGTAGATTTTGATGAAATAAGAAGAGATTACTTGCAGCGTTATGGGAAAGAATTAAATATGCGTTCGGTTTTAAGCGCAGCATTGTATCCAAAAGTATATGATGAATATATGAAGTTCTTAAATGATTACGGCGATTACGTTCAGATGGAGTCTCACGTATTCTTCAATTCATTAAAAGTAGGCGAAGAAACGGAAGTTGAAATAGCAAAAGGCGTAAGATGCATGATAAAACTTGTGCATATAGGAACAAAAGTCGGCGAAGACGGATACCGTAAGTTTATATTTGAAATAAACGGGTTCAGACGCGACATTTATGTCAAAGATGAAAATAGCATACCAGCGGTATTTAAAACAACGGTTAAAATGGCCGATGCCGGTAACGCAAATCATATCTCTCCTCCCATTAAAGGCACGGTTATGGCAATACATGTATCAGCGGGCGAAAAAGTAAAGAAAAACCAACCGCTGGCAGTTGTAGAGGCTATGAAGATGGAAACAGAGATAACATCTCCAAAAGACGGTACAATATCAAATATTCTTATAGCCCAGGGCGACGGAGTAGAAAAAGGTCAGCTTATAATGGAACTCGAATAAAAAATCAAACCTGTTGATAAAAATCAGCAGGTTTTTTTATTTTAATACTTGAAAAATAATAGTTTTTATAATAATTGTATTTATTTTCCAGGAAATAATTGTTTTCATCAAATACTTATATTTTTATTATTAAATAAGTGCGGCAATTAATGCATTATTGTTATATTAAGATAAAATGTGTTCCATAAATATTTTCAGACCTATAATAATAAGTATTAGTCCACCAAAAATTTCAGCTTTGCTTTTGAACAGGCTTCCGAATTTGCGACCGACAAAAAAAGAAAAAAAGCATAATATAAATGTTGTAATACCAATAACAATTACTGCTCTTAATATATCTACTTTTATTAAAGCTAAACTTATTCCCAATGCAAACGCGTCAATGCTTGTTGCCAAAGCTTGGATAAGAAGAAATTTATTTGTAAGGAAACTGCATTTTTGTATTTTTATTTCATTGCTGTTTTTAGATTTAACAGCTTCCATAATCATTTTAATGCCTAAAATACTAAGTATTATTAAAACTACCCAATGATCAACAGCTTTTATCATATCTGAAAAAATATTCCCCGCATAGTAGCCTATAAAAGGCATCACCGCTTGGAATAAGCCGAAATAAAACGCCATTAAAATAACTTTGGTTAGAAATGTCCGCCTGTAAGCTATGCCGTTTGAGATTGAAACGGCAGACGCATCCATGGAAAGCCCCACAGCTGTTACGAGTAAAGTCGTGAAGTTCAATTATTACCCCCGAAATAAAGAAATATTAATTATATATTTTCTTGTTTATAAATTAATATTCTTCACTTTGGAGAATTATTTTATCACCGTGCAAAAGCAAGCTCCATATTTCTTCAAGTGAAAATTTTTCTCTGCTGCCTAGCAGCAAATTATTTGAGTAAGAATAACAAGACTGAGAAAACAAAACGCTTCTGTAAAGAGAAAAATCGTTTACTAGAGAAAAAATTATACCCGCGCCAAATGCGCTTTCAGCTTCTGTTTTATTGTTTCTCTCGGTTTTATAAGCCGGTATGTGCACAGTACCGTTAATATCTGCACCTACTGAGCCTAAATCATCAAGTGTTATGAAAACTTTTTTTATTTTTTTACTGTCCGATAAATAACGGGCGCATCTTTTCGCGTCATCCGCAGAATTTATTAAGCTGCCCCACAATGTTTCAGCCTGAGATTTATTTAATTTAATAACATCAAATTTATTTAAGATACTAATTATCTCGGGATTTATTTTTAAATTAAGAGGTTGAAATATTTTAATTTCCGCTTTTACGTTACCGGCTATATATAAAATTGTTTCAATATTAAGAGTATCGTCTGCAAATAGAATATTTGGAGAATATTTAATAACATTTCTCAAATATCCTATGTCGAGCATGTAAGAAATATTATCGCTTTTTATTGATGCGAATAATTCTCCGTCTGAATCAGTTATATACATATTAGTGCTCGTGCTTACATTTTTTAATATAAGACTTTGAGATATGTCTATTCCCAATTGAGCAAGTCCGGTTAAAAGATTTTGTCCGAAAACATCTTGGCCTACAGCGGTTATCAGGTTTGATAAAATTCCAATTCTTGATAAGTATTCCGCAGTGTTTCTGGCAGATCCGCTCTGCAAAATTTGTACCACGCCCGGATTAGATTCGTAACTTATTATCCGCTTATCGCTTTGCCCGATTATGTCTATACATGATGCGCCTAATATTAAAATATTCATAACTCACCTGTGAAAAATAATGATATTACTTACAAGTATATCATACATTAAAGCGATTACAATAAATGAAAATAAAGAAATTAATTTAAAATATCTGTTAATCTGATAAACTTTTTAACTTTTTAGTTCTATCTCCATACACTGTCGCCCCTAAAATTAATATCCCGCCTATTATTTGAATAAGCGTCATTTTTTCTGATAGAAAAATTGCAGAAAACGCTACGGCAGAGATAGGATCAATATAACTCATAGCTGCAATATTTTGAGCAGGCATGCTTTTAATAGCAGAGAAATATAGATAATAAGCAAAACCGGTATGAAATATACCGAGTATTAAAATGTATGGTATAGAACCTACCGATATATCTGATAATCTTATAGGACCTGTAATCATTAAGTAAGGAAACAATACGCATACTGCTATTACGAGCTGTATAAGCGTAGTTTCAATACCGGAAAGATTTTTAAAAAATTTATTAGTAATAACAACGCTTGCATATAAAGCTGCTGCGCAAAGCCCGAAGAAAATACCCTTTAAATGGTTGTAATTTCCGCCTGAATTTGAGCTTGTTAACATTATTAGCGCCATGCCGAACATTGCAGTAAGTACGCAAATAAATTTTCTTATTGAGAATTTCTCTTTTAATATAAACGGCGACATAATAATAACAAATACTGGAGCGCAATAATAGCTGAGAGTTGCTATAGGTATTGTAGTATATTTGTATGCCTGAAATAATAATATCCAGTTAAATCCCATAGCTGCGCTTGAAAGCAAAAGCAATAGTATATTTTCTTTTATGGCTTTTATTGAAATTTTTTTCTTGCTATAATGCAATATATAATTAAAAATGCGCTTGCGAGAATGCCTCTTATCAGGGCTAAAGCGGCAGAAGATATTTCGATGTTTCGCACGAATATTCCTATGCTTCCGAAAATAAGCATAGAACTTATTAACTGGATTTTTGCTTTCATATTTTTGCACCTTTTTTAAGTATATTAGGCGCAATTATATTTTAAATAAATAAGTTTGTCAATAATATTATTCGTATTTTCCGTATGCGTTTTCCCATTCATCAGCAATTTGAAAAAACGCTTCATATCCGGCATTAATTATGTATTCAATTGCCTGTTTATACTTTTTATACTTATATCCTTGGTGATTGTAAAAATTATTAATAGTCTCACATTGTCTATATTCAATGCAGTCAGCGCATGAAGCATAATTCTGACTTATGCAGCAAATTTTAATTTGACATTTAGCTTTGGCTAAATCACGCGTTCCGTCAACATATCCTATTTTGCATCCTTTACACAAATTTTCAATGTATACTTTGCATGTTCTGCAGTACGCTCCGCAGCAGCCAAGTTCTAATTCAGACATTTATTCCACCTGTTTAATATTAAGATACAAAAACTATTTTCTTAGTTTTAATTCTATTTTGTGGTTATTCGCTTTTTCATTTAATAAATCAACAATCAGACTTATTTTTTCATTATTATTTATTTCTTGTTTGCTTATATTGTTTCTAATCTCATCGACAATATCAATTAAATATTCCAGATCCAGCAAATTAACTGCCAGGCAGTAAAAATTTTTTCTTCTGCCGTCATTGTAATTTTCTAGTAAAAACTCTAAAATATTAATCTTCTCATTTAATATTTTTTTATAGCTTTCAATTCCTTCTTTTTTTATATATTCAAAATCTACAATGCGTTTTTTGTATGTAATAAAAGAATCTTTTTCATTGTTTTTATATCTCTCGCATGGATAAGAAGGACAAAAACAGCAGTAATCAATATTCACATGTTTTTTATTGCAGTTAATAACCGCGCACGAAGGGTGTTTTATATTAAAATCTTTGCCGCCGCAGCCGGGGCATTTAGACTCTCCTTGCGTGTGATATCTTGGGCAAAGCCCGCAATTAAGACCGCACAGTGAAAATAAAGGATATTTTCTTAAATACGTTTCCATTAATTACTCCGAAATCAGCTTAATATTTTGTATGCTTTTGAATTGCCGGCAGCGCTTTGCTTTATGTCAAAAAATGCAATATAAACGTTTTTCTGATCCGTATTTATCGGGTTTATATCAAACATATAAACATTTAAATGCTTAATTAATTGTTTGTAGGGAAGTGGTTTATATATATCGGGCATATCTGAAATATTATTTTGGATTACATCGTAAAGTTCGCTTTTAGATATCTCATGTAAATAAAGATTATCAGGTAGCGGTGATGAGTTATTTAAAAGAAAATCAAATGATAGCAGAGTTTTCGTATTATTATCAGATATATTTCTATATATCAAAAAATCATTTAATATAGTATATAATTGCGCTCTTGATATCTTTGCATCTGAAAAATGAGTTTGATTAAAAAATTTCCCAAGTTGTTCATAAAAACCGAATTCGTTATCTTCATAATAGTTTTCAATAATATAATTTAATATATGTGTAAAGCTTTGGCAGTTGTGGTACC